>JBDUEF010000001.1:0-59152 GCA_040002535.1 Actinomycetota bacterium
CGATGAACGCGAAGTACCGCGGCCGCGGCTGCGCGATCGACTCGTCGAGGATCCGTGCGGCGTCGTCCAGCGCCTCGCCAGCGGGCACACCCGACTCCGGCAGGCCGGTGCCGAGGAGCCGCCGCACGCGCTCGTCCAGCGGCGGCTCCTCCGGGCGGAACCGGTCGAAGCTGCGCCACGCCTCCGCGACCAGATCCGCCGCGTGCCGCAGGACGTCCTCCCGCGGCGCATCCAGGCGCAACGGTCGCTCGGGCTCTGGGGTCATGGCGCCGATGCTACGGGTACACCTCCCGATCAGACCGGAGGTCGGCCAGGGTCTGGCTCGCCGGCGTCCGTCCCTTCACGAGGAGCGTCACCAGCAGGCCGACCGCCAGCCAGGCGACCGCGATCCACGGCGCCAGCAGGGTCGGGCTCTGCACCTTGTAGAAGGAACCGTAGATCGCCCCGAGGGTGAGCGCGATCCCGATGATCGCGGCGATCACCACGCCTCCCTTGTTCGGCTCCCGAGAGATCCCCACCAACGCCCCGATCGACATCATCAGGTACACCACGACCAGCGCGAAGCCGCCGAACGTGGACGCCCAGGCGAAGACGGAGAAGTAGTGCGGGAACCCAGGGAGCGCCAAGACGTCGGTGAAGAACTCGTTCAGGGCGATGAAGGCCAGGTTGACGATCGTGAGCAGGACGATCGCCCCGGTGGGAGTGCCGTACCGAGGTGAGACCGTGGCGAGCGATGCCGGCAGGCGGCGATCTCTCGCCATGGCGAACACGCCTCGGGTCGAGGCGACGGCGGCGCCGACGCCGACGGCCAGGATATCCAGGAGCACGACCAGCTCCAGGATGCGGTCGATCATCACCGAGCCGAAGCCCCCGGCGGCCGTCGGCGCGCCGAGCGCGAACAGCGGGGCGCCGGCGGTGGCACCGATGGTGGCCATGTCGAATCCGAAGCCGGCCACCTGAGCGTAGGCCGCGATCAGGTAGAAGACGGTGACGACCCCGACGGACAGCAGCACCGCGCGCGGGATCTCCCGCTTCGGCTCGCCCGTCTCCTCAGCCAGGTTGGCGGCCGTCTCGAACCCGACGAAGATCAGCACCCCGTACAGGATCCCGAACAGGATGCCCGACCACCCCAGGTCGGAGGAGGAGGGCGAGAACGCCCTAGCCACGTCGTTGGCACTCCCAAGGTCGACGATGACCTTGACGAAGAACACCAGGACCACAACGGCCGACACCAGCGCCAGGGTCAGCTGCACCCGCGTGGAGATCTGCACCCCCAGGGACAGCACCACGAACACCATGGCGGCGAAGAGCAGGCTCCACGCCCACACGGGCATGACGGGGTGGTGGAACTCCAGATCCAGCGTGTCGTGGATGTACCCACCCACCAGCACGCCGAGTCCGGCGTCGAGCACCATCGTGCCGCTGTAGTAGAGCCACCCGGAGGCAGAGCCCACCGTGGAGCCCAGCCCGTTCGAGACGTAGTCGTACAGCGAGCCCGCCGCGTGGATCCGCTTCGCGTACTGCGCCACGATCCACCCCAACGCGAATACGCCGACGGCCGCCAGCAGCACCGACAGGGGTGCGGCGACGCCGGCGCCCTTGCCCGAGGCCGAGATCACGCCCACGATCAGTGGGATCAGGAACGCCGCCGAGAACACCGGACCCATGAAGCCCACCGACTGGGCGACCACGTCCACCAACGAGAGCTTCTTGCCACCCAGCCGTTCGTAGCCCGTCTCCTCCGACCGATCTTCCACCAGGAACCCCTCCCGTCGCGCTCCGAGCTAACCCGTCCAGCCGTCGGCCGGACGTTCGAACCACTCGTGCACCTGCCCCGTCCCCACCGAGGCCTCGTACTCGCTGAACCGCTCGCCGGGGGCCTGACACCGCCTGCCACCCAGCGCCCCCACCATGATCAGGTAGTGACCGAACTTGCCCTCCGGTCCGTGCTGCTTGTAATCGGGCAGCCAGTCGATCACCCCCGCGTGATCCCCCATCTCCAGCATCTCCAGCACATGCTCGTCGGCGGCGCGCGCCTCCGGCGTCTTGATGTTGTCCAGGCTGGCCGACTCCCGTCCTCTGAGTTCCCGGAACGTAAGGAACCGGTGGCTCAGACCACCGCTGGCCAGCAGCACCACCCGACGATCCAGCTTCTCCACCGCCCTGCCGATCAGCCCACCGAGCAGCAGGAAATCCTCTGTGGTGGCGCACTGGTTGATCCCGACGCTCACCCACCGCTCGTCGCCGTGGAGGTAGCTCCAGACGTTCACGGTGCCGTAGAACAGCGGCAGGTAGGGGTCGTCGCAGGGCAGGACCCACGTGTCGTCGCGCGGCGCCGCCTCGGCCCCCACCGCCTCCGCCAGCTCGGGGTCCCCCGGCATGTCGAAGTGGATCTGCTTCATGCCCCGGGGCAGCTCGTGGCTCGTGAAGATCCCCTGCCGACGTTCGTGGGAGGTGATGATGTGCTCGAACGTCACCTCCCAGTGCGTGTCCATCACCACGATCGTGTCGGGCTCCAGCCGGTCCAAGACCTCGGTCCTCAGCCGTCTGAGGCCCGGCACCAGCGAGATCTCCTTGCCGTCGTTGATCTCCAGGCGGGTCTCCTCCGGCAACATGATCGTGGGGACGTGTGAGACGAGTCCCGCGCCGACGATCTCTCCCATCGCCTAACTCCCTTCGTTCCACGGTGCGGTGCAGACGTTCTTGACGTCGGCGTAGAAGTCGAAGCTCCACATGCCGCCCTCGCGGCCTATCCCGGATCGGCGTGATCCCCCGAAGGGCGCGTTGAGGTCGCGGACGAAGAAGCAGTTCACCCACACGGTGCCGGCAACCAGGCGTGCGGCCACCCGCTCCGCTCGCTGCGGGTCACCCGTATACAGGATCGCCGCGAGCCCGTACCGGGTGCCGTTCGCCAACGCCACAGCCTCGTCCTCGTCGTCGAACCTCTGTATGGTCAGTACGGGGCCGAAGACCTCCTCCTGCAGGATCTCCGAACCCTCCGGCGCGTTCGCGAACAGGGTCGGGCGGTAGTAGAGCCCTCCGAGGTCCTCGTTAGGGCCGCCGCCGAACACGACCTCGGCGCCGACCGCCCTCGCCCGCTGCACGAAGCCGTCCACGCGCTCGAGGTGGGCGCGGGTGATCTGCGGGCCGATGTCGGTGGTGTCCTGCCGGGGGTCGCCCTGGAGGATCTCGCCCGCCGCCTTCGTGAACCGCTCCAGGAACTCCTGGTAGATCGCGCCGTCGATCAGCAGCCGAGTACCGGCCAGACACACCTGCCCGGCGTTGTCGAACTGGTTCACGGCCTGCCGCACCACCGCCTCAAGATCCGCGTCGGCGAACGCGACGAACGGGGACTTGCCCCCGAGCTCCAGGGAGGTGGGCGTGAGGTTGGCGGCCGCCGCCTGCGCCACGCGCGTGCCCGTGGGAACCGATCCGGTGAACGCGATCCGGTCGACGCCGGGATGCGCCGTGAGGGCGGCCCCGGCCTCGTCACCGATCCCCTGCACAACGTTGAACGCCCCATCGGGGAGGCCGGCCTCGCGCGTGATGTCGGCCAGGAGCGACGCGGTGAGCGGAGCCCACTCCGGCGGCTTGAGGATCACGGCGTCGCCGGAGGCCAGCGCGGGTGCGATCCGCCACGTCGCCAGCATCAGGGGGGCGTTCCACGGCGTGATCACGGCGGTCACTCCCGCGGGATCCCACCGCACGTGCTCGGCCGTCCCGTTGAAGTCGGCGTCGGCGCTGCCCTGCAGCTCGATCAGCTTGTCCGCGAAGAACCGAAAGTTGCGCGCGACACGGGGCATGACGGACCCGCGGTGCGAGCGCAGGAGCGACCCATTGTCGCGGGTCTCCACGGCGGCGAGCTCGGGCACCCGCTCTTCGACCAGGTCCGCGATCCGGTGCAGGACGGCGGCGCGCTCGGGCGGTGAGGTCGCTCCCCAGAGCGAGAACCCCTTCCGGGCGGCATCGACCGCCCCGTCCACGTCCGCCGGTTCCCCGCGGACGATCTCCGCGACCACCTGCTCGTCGATGGGTGAGACGTCGGGGAACGTGTCGGTCGACGCCACCCGGGCGCCGCCGATCCAGTGCTGCGTGGAGACTTCGACACCCTCGATGACGGCGTGCTCGCCCGTGGCGGACTCCTCACCTCGTCGGGGGACATGGCCGGTCGTTCGGGTCCGAACGGTAGGGGCCCGGCATCCGAGGTGTCAAGCCCGCCATGGCGTGATCACTGGCCCAGGCGACGGACGTCTCGAGGTGCTTTGATACCGACATGGACGTCCTGGCCGACGGGGTGGAGCCCGGGCCCATCACGCGTGTCGACATCGAGACGGCGGCTGAGCGCATCATGGGTCGGGTCCGCCGCACACCCATCCAGGAGCTCGGACCCTTCGCGTTGGGCGGCATCCCGGGAGAGTTGGTCCTGAAGCTGGAGCTGTTGCAGTTCACCGGCTCGTTCAAGCCCCGTGGGGCCTTCAACCGCATGCTGGCCGCCGAGGTCGACCACACCGGCGTGATCGCGGCCTCGGGCGGCAACTTCGGGCTGGCGGTGGCGTTCGCCGCGCATGAGCTCGAGCACCGCGCGGAGATCTTCGTCCCGCAGACCTCGCCCGAGGTGAAGATCGATCGCATACGAGCTCTGGGCGCCGAGGTCACGGTGGTGCCCGGCTACTACGCCGACGCGGCGGCCGCGTGCGAGGAACGAGCGCTGCAGACCTCGGCCTTGTTCATGCATCCGTACGACCAGTTCGATGTGGTGGCCGGCCAGGGCACGATCGGGATGGAGCTGTCCGAGCAGTGTCCCGGTGCCGACACGGTGGTCGTGGCCGTCGGCGGCGGCGGGCTGGTGGCCGGCGTCGCGGCCTGGTACGCGAACGACACGCGGGTGGTGGGCGTCGAACCCGAGGCGAGCCCGACGCTGTCGGCGGCGCTCGCGGCGGGGCATCCTGTGGACGTCGAGGTGGGCGGGATCGCAGCGGACTCTCTGGGCGCGCGACGCGCCGGGCTCCTGTCCCATGAGATCTGCGACCGATTCCTGCACCGGATGGTCACGGTGTCCGACGAGGCGATCATGGACGCGCAGAAGCGCCTGTGGCACGACGTCCACCTGGTGGCAGAGCCCGGCGCGGCCGCTCCGCTCGCTGCGCTCCTGAGCGGCGCCTACGATCCCGATCCCGACGAGCGCGTGGTGGTCGTGGTGTGCGGCGCCAACACCGATCCCGCCTCGGTTGCCTGAGCTACGCGGGGGGAGGCGGTGGCAGCTCGGCTATCGGCGTTTCCGGCAACGCCGGCGAGGCGGCCACCACCGTGCCACTGAGCGCGCGGATCTGCGTCTGATACTCCGGGTCGCCCATCTCGCCCGCCCGATATCGGGCGGTCAACGCGACGAGAGCCGACGCCATCTCCCGTTGGTCCCGCCGCAGGGAGAGCGCGCGGGTACAGATCGGACACACCAGGTAGTCCCGGCGCTTGAGCGGGATCACCGGGATGAAGAAGAGGCTGAACCACGACGTGACGGACATGTACCGGTAGAACGTGGAGTTGTTGCAGCGGGGGCATCGGACCGGGAGCGCCTCTCCCAGGTCCTTCCGCTTTCCCGCGCGGTATCCGAAGATGATCACCGCTCACGCACCTCTCGCCCCGCTCGGCCTCACTCGACGTAGGTGAGCCAGTCGGGGTGCGCGGCGTTCTCGCCCTTCGTGGCGGCGAAGAATGCCCCCTGCAGCTCCTTCGTGATAGGGCCCCGGTGGCCCCCACCCACGGTACGATCGTCCACCTCGCGGATCGGCGTCAGCTCGGCGGCCGTGCCCGTGAAGAAGCACTCGTCGGCGTTGTACAGATCCGTGCGGACCAGGTTCTCCTCCTTCACCGTGTAGCCGGCCTCGCGGGCCAGCGTGATGACGGTGCTGCGCGTGATGCCGTCCAGGCAGCCGGCGGAGGTCGGCGGCGTCACGAGGATCCCGTCGCGAACGACGAACACGTTCTCGCCCGAGCCGTCGGTGATGTGGCCGGCCTCGTTCAGCATGACGGCCTCGTCGTAGCCGGCCTTCAGGGACTCCACCTTGGCCAGCACGCTGTTGATGTACTGGCCGCTCGCCTTGGCGCCCGCCGGCAGGGAGTTCTGCGAGTTGCGGCGCCAGCTGCTGATCTTGATGCGCACGCCCTGCTCGAGCGCATCCTCGCCCAGGTAGGCGCCCCACGGCCAGACGGCGATCGTGACGTTGATCTCGGCGTTCAGGGGGTTAACGCCCATCTCGCCGTAGCCGCGGAACGCCAGCGGGCGGATGTAGCACGACCGCAGGTCGTTGGCTCGGATCACGTCCTTGGTGGCGTCCACCAGCGCCTCCTGCGAGAAAGGCAGGTCCATGTGGTAGAGCTTCGCGCTGCGGCCTAGGCGGCGGAGATGCTCGTCGAGATGCCAGACGGCGGGGCCACGCGCGGTCTCGTACGCCCGGATACCCTCGAAGACCCCGCTTCCGTAGTGCAGCGCGTGGGAGAGCACGTGCACCTGTGCCCTGTCCCAGTCGACGAGCTCGCCGTCCATCCAGATCTTCTCGACGGGCGTGATCGGCACCGATGCCTCCTTCCGAGCTCTCACCAGGGGGAACGAGCGATTGGAGGTGCCAGGATAGCGTGTGGGAACCGGGGCGCGCACCACTCGTTCGGACATGCGCAGCGATGGGTAGGACCGATGTGACGCGAGCACCGCCCACGACCAGAAACGGAGACCCGCATGAGCGACCGTGACCACCTGGAGGGCGACGGGCCCTCTCCGAACCCTTCCGACGGCGACGCGCTGGAGGAGCTCGAGCAGCAGATCGAGGACATGGACCGACCGCTCGGCGTGGAGGACCACACCACGGCCGCGGAGCAGCGGGAGGGCGACACGCTCGACGAGCGCCTGGCGCGGGAGGTGAGCCCGAGCGCCGCCGACCTCCCCGTCGGGGCCTCCGTCCTGAGCGAGGACGAGGCCGACCACGAGCCGCAGATGGTGGGTGAGGAGGCCGACGGCGGTCAACGTCTCTCCCCGGAAGAGTCGGCCATGCACATCCGCGACGACGCGCCGGGCATGACCGACCACCCCGACGACTACACCGACACGGGCGGCTGAGCTCAGGACCCGCCCGCAGACCCTTCTTCGGCCTGTCTCTGCTGGGCATCACCCCTCGGGTCTGGTCATACTTCTTCCTTGGTAGGCGGCGGCCGGCCGACGCCTCGGACAGATGGATCAGGGATGGCGGATCGCTACAACTGCCCCCACTGCGGGCGAGACAACGAGGGGGGTCAACGCTTCTGCGGATCCTGCGGAGAGCGACTCGTGCTCGCCTGCGGCGTGTGCGGGGCCGGCAGTCCCCTCGATTTCCGGTACTGCGGGAGCTGCGGCGCACCCATCGGCTCCGAAGCGGACAACCAGCGCAGCGGAGAGGAGCGACGCGTCGTCACCGTCCTCTTTGCCGACCTCGTCGGATTCACGGCCCGTGCCGAGGGGCTCGACCCGGAGGACGTTCGAGCCATCCTCACCCCGTACTACGGCCGCCTTCGCGACGAGATCGAGGCCTTCGGCGGCTCCGTGGAGAAGTTCATCGGCGACGCCGTCATGGGGGTGTTCGGCGCCCCGATCGCCCACGGGGATGATCCTGAGCGGGCGGTGCGAGCGGCGCTGCGGATCCGTGACGGCGTCGAGGAGATGAACGCGGCCTCTCCTGAACTGGCCTTGGAGGTCCGCCTCGCCGTCCACACCGGCGAGGCCATCGTCACGCTGGATGCGCGGACGAAGGAAGGGGAGGCGATGGTAGCGGGCGACGTGGTCAACACCGCATCCCGGCTGCAGACGGCGGCCCCCACCAACTCGATCCTCGTCGGCGACGAGACCTACCGTTGCACCCGCGAGACGATCGAGTACGAGCCGGTCGAGCCGCTCACCGTCAAGGGCAAGCAGGCGCCGCTGGTCGCCTGGAAGGTCGTCGCCGCAGCGTGGCCGCCGGGCGAACGACGGGTGCAGAACGTTGCGATCGTCGGACGAGAGCACGAGCTGGCAACGATCGCGGGGATCTGGGAGCGGGTCGTCACCGACGTCCAGCCACACCTGGTGACGATCTTCGGACTTCCGGGGGTCGGCAAGACCCGGCTCGCGTCGGAGTTCCTCTCGGGACCGAGCCACGACGGGCAGACGCTGATGGGACGGTCGCTGCCGTACGGCGAGAGCGGCGCCTACGGGGCGTTCGCGCAACAGGTGAAGCAGGTGGCAGACATCTTCGACAGCGATCCGGCCGCTGTGGCGACGGAGAAGCTACAGCGGTCCGTGGAGGGCCTCATCGAACCGGAGAACGTGGAGCAGGTCACATCCCACCTCGCCACGATGCTCGGACTCGGAACCGACGATGCCGCCCCCGATCGCCAGACCCTGTTCTTCTCCGCGCGCCGGTTCGTCGAGGGCCTCGGCGATCGACGACCCACGGTGCTCGTCTACCAGGACCTCCACTGGGCCGATCCCAGCCTCCTGGACCTGATCGAACATCTGGGCTCCCGTGTCCGGGAGAGCCCCCTGCTCTTCCTCACGCTCGCCCGGCCCGAGCTCTCGGCGAACCGACCGGGGTGGGCCGCGGGCGTCCAGGCATACACCGCCTTGCCGTTGGAGCCCCTCGACGAGGAGCACGCCCGCGAGCTCGCGGCACACCTGCTGCGGCACGCATCGGCCGACGCTGCGGGACAGACGGCCGACGACCTGGCCGAGATATCCGAGGGGAACCCCCTGTTCATCGAGGAGCTGGTCGCCTCCCTCGCCGAGCGATCCTCGACGACCGCGGGCGAGCTCCCCACCAGCATCCGCGGCATCATCGCCGGTCGCCTGGACGCCGTACCGCCCCTCGAGCGTTCGGTGGTGCTGGCCGCGTCCGTGGTAGGGAGGATCTTCTGGGACGGCGCCCTGGCTGGCCTCGGCTCCTTCGGCGACCGCCTCCCTGAACTCCTGGACTCTCTCGAAGGCCGGGATCTGATCCGACGAGAACCCGTCTCGCGGTACCAGGGGCAGCAGCAGTTCCGGTTCAAGCACATGTTGATCCGCGACGTGGCCTACACCACCCTGCCGCGGGAGACGCGTCGGAAAGGACATGAATCCGTCGCGTCGTTCCTCGAGGAGGTGCACGCGGAGCGGGATTCACCAGCAGCGCTGGGTCACCACTGCCGGGAGGCCGGCGATCGGGAGCGGGCCGCGGACTACTTCGTGGCCGCGGCGGACCAGGCGAGCCGGGGGTGGGCCAAGGAAGAGGCCGTCAGGTTCTACAAGGAGGCCCTGGCACTGGTACGGGAAGAGGACAAGCAGCGCCGCCGGAAGCTTCGGCTCCAGCTGGCCGTCGCGCAACAGATGCTCTACCACCTTCCCGATGCCGAGCGGCTGGCCCGAGCGCGGCACGAGCCGGACCCGGCGCCCTAGCGACGCCGTGTCACAAGGGGAAGTCGTCGGGTGTCACGTCGCCGCCGATCTCGTACACGTGATCGACGACATGCTGTCCCAGGAGCGCTGCATGCCGGCGAACCATCTGCTCGTCCGGCGCGTCGTAGATGCAGAAGGACTTCAACGTCCCTTCGTCATCGACGACGACATGGCTGTGCTCCCACACGATCTGCGGGAACTGCTCCGCCGCGATGCGCTTGGATCTGCGCCCGACCTCGGGCATCTCGTCCTCGCCGACGTCGTACGTCCGTTCGATCACGTATCTCGGCATGTCACGGATCCTCTCCCTCGGAGGGTTTCCGCGGCATTGTCCCATCGGGACACGCCGGTGTGAAGGGGGTTCGCTACGTGAGCGACCTGCGTTGACCCGTCGGGATTCGGCCTCGGCCCACAGGACCCACGCGGCGCCTCCCCGGCTACCTCAGGTCGTAGGCGCGCCAGGGGATCGGCGACTCGGGCTCGAGCGGGGAATCGAGGTCGGTGAACCGGCGCTCGGCCCAGGCGCGCACCTCCTCGACGGCCGGTTCCAGCTCCTCTGGCGGCACGCGCCAGGTCCAGCTGTAGAGCCGCTGGTCCAGCTCGTGGAAGTGCCGCCGGAGCGTGCTGTCGTTGCGGGCCACCACCGCCGGGAGATCCCGCCGTACGGCGCCACCCGCGGCGAAGGCGGCGTCGAGATCTTCGTGGTCTCCCACCCAGTCCAGGCCCACCGGTCGGATCCGATCACCGAGGATGTCGACGAAGCGCAGCCACAGCTCGCGCCACCCGCCCGTGAACCCGCCCGGCTCGGTGACGATCACGGCCCCCGGACCGACCACCCGGCAGAGCTCGGCCACCGCGTCGGGCCAGTTGGGGATCAGGTGCAGGACCCAACGGCAGTACGCCCCGCCCAGTGACCCGTCGGCGAACGGTAGTCGGGTCGCGTCGCCCTGCACCAGCGGGAACGGCGCCCTGCCGCCGGCCTTCTCCACGAGCTTGGCCATCATGGGCACCGACAGGTCCAGGCCCACCACCGGCACGCCGCGCCCCGCGAGCGGCAGCGCCAGCGCCCCGGTCCCCACGCCGATCTCCAGGACCCGGTCCCTCCCCTCGAACTCCCGGGCCAGGACGTCGACGGTCCCGCGAAGGGTGTCGGGATCGGTGATCCGGGTCCGGTCGTAGTACTGGGCGGCGCGGTCGAACGCGATCGACTCAGCCATCGCGTCCGATCCCCACGCCCGTGACCGCCTGGGAGCGGGGCACATCCGAGCCGGAGGGTCGCCGGGCGCGCGGCACGGTCCCCTCCAGATAGGCGGTGGCCAGCATCTGCACCAGCATGTACGTGCCGGCCTCCCACACCACCGAGAGCGGGCCGGGCCGATGGCCGCGCGAGGAGACGCCGCGCTGCAGGGACTCGCAGGCCCGCCAGTCCTCTCGGTTGGTGAGATCCCAGAATGCCACTGCGTAGTCCGGATCGAACCCCGGCCGCTCCAGGGCTTCCGGCGGGAACAGCCACTCGCACTCGACGATGCTCCGGTCCACGTCCAGCGGCTCGATCCGGTGAGTGAGCACGTAGTCGGGGTGCGGGCTGATCAGGAGGTTCGGCCAGACGCCGAAGTACCCGACCTCGCGGAGCTGCCGGCCGGACAGCCCCCGGATCGTGACCCCGCCGGAGCGACCGTCGAGCGACATCGTCTCCACACCGTCGCGCAGGTCCATCGGTCCGGCCACGTACATCCCTTGGATATCGATGGAATAGCCGCTGTCGGGCGGCGTCAACTCGCAGAGCGCCGGATGGATCTGGCTGCAGTGATAACACTCCTGGTAGTTCTCGTGCAGCAGCTTCCAGTTCGCCCGTACCTCGTAGGTGTGCCGGGCCGCCACCACCAGCCGCTCGGGCTCGTAGGGCGCCAGATGGTCGGTGAGGTTGCCGAACTGCTCCTGGAACCCGATGCCGTCGGCAACCGCACGCACGAACGTCCAGCCGTGCAGCTGCCGCTGATCGGGCGCCGATGCGTGCGTCCCCGCGCGCCCCAGGCACACCCACGATCGATCGAACAGCCGCGCGCGCTCCCAGGCGAAGACCTCCGGTGAGGTGTACGCCTCGGTCGGAAGGCCCACCGCCACCCCGAACGGCGCCAGGCATCGCCGCAGGGCCGGCTCGGGCAGGGGTGCGCGCACATCCACGCGGGGATGCTACGACCCGATGGTCACCGGGCGCCAGCGCGGATCAGTTCGTGGAGGGATCGAGCGGCATGAACCGCAACAGATCGAATGCAGGTCCCTTGCGCTTCAGCACCGAGCTCCACAGACGGCCGGGATCGGACGTGAAGATGTCGTTCGGCGTGGCGCGCTCGGCGATCCACGAGCCCTCCTGTGCCATCTCGCGTTCCAGCTGTCCCGGGCCCCATCCCGCGTATCCGGCGAAGACCCGGGCCCTGCGGATCGTGCCCACGGCATCGGCCGGGACCTCGGGCGGGAGGAACCCGATCGAGCCCAGCGCCAGGATCTGTGCGAGCGCCGGATCGACGAAGTCCGCCACCACCACCGCCGACGTCGGCTCCACGGGGCCGCCCAGGAACAGAGGATCACCCTCGCCGACGATGGGCGCGAGGGGTGGAGCGGCCTGCGCGACCGAGACCTCGGTGGCCCGGTTCAGCACCACGCCGACCGCACCATCCTCGTCGTGCTGCCCGATCAGGATCACCGTGCGCCGGAAGTTCGGATCCCACAATGCCGCTCCGGCGAGTAGCAGGTGACCGGCGACGGAGCGCATGGGGAGCATCCTCTCCCGATCTCAGGGCCGACGCACGTTCGCGTCCAGCGCGCGCGTGTAGCCCGGCCACAGGATCGCGCCCGCCAGGACGAAGGTGATGCCGCCGATAGCGTAGGTCACCCGCGGTCCCAGGGCATCCACCACGGTGCCGCCGAACAGGAACGACACGGCGAGGGAGATGAGGACGATGGCCTCCAGGGCGCCCAGGACCCGGCTGCGCACGTCGTCGGGCGTCCGCCGCTGGAAGATGCCCTGCTCGGCGACCCCGGCCACGCCCTCCCCCACCCCGCCGACCACCATGCACAGCAGCGCGATGATCAGCCAGGGTGCGATCGCGGTCAGCCCGAAGCCGAGCCCGGCGATCAGCACGGCAGCGATCAGCGACCGGTACTCGTTCGCGGCCCGGAGGCGGCGCTGCGCGATGACGGTGCCGATCACCGCCCCTCCGCCCCAGGCCGACGCCAGCAGCCCGTACCCGAGCGAACCGCTGTTGAACTCATCGGCCAGCGCGACCTCGCCGACGATCGACATCCCGACCCCCAGCAACAGCACCGTCCACGCGATGGCGATCCTTCGAAGCGTGGGCTCCCGGAAGAGGAATCGCATCCCCGCGATCGCGCCGTGATGCTCCGATCCCTCGTCATGGACGTCGTTGAAGCGGCCCGGCGTGGACCCGACCAACCACGCCGACACGAGGAACGTCAGAACGTTCAGGCCGAACACCACCATCCCCGCGGTATGCAGGTCGGCCGGCGAGGGGTTCGAACCCGCGGCCAGCACGGCCACCATGGCGCCACCGAGGACCGGGCCGACCAGGTTGCCCACGTTTCGACCGAAGGCCACCACGCCGTTGGCCCAGCTCAATCCGTCATCGTCCACCAGGTTCGGGACCGCCGCGGAGGAGACCGCGTAGATCGGCGACTCGATCACCGCCGTCACGAACGCCACCAGCAGGTACTGGCCCGGGGTTCGCATGAACATCAGCACGGCGAACCCTGCCGCCGCGCAGAGGTCGGTGATGACCAGGACCCGGCGACGATCGAACCGATCCCCGAGCCAACTGGCCACCGACACGAAGACGCCCTGCGCGCCGATCGTCAGCAGCAGCGTCCACGCGACCCATGTGTTGGACCTGTCGGTGAGGTGGTAGATCAAGTAGGCCAGTGCCGCGAAGGCGGCGCCGCTGCCGGCCAGCGACACCAGGCGAGCCGTCGCGACGCGGCGGACCGCCCGGCGCTGCTCCAGGGTGTTCACGGGCGTCATCCCTCCACGAGCGCGATGGTCGGGTCTTTCCCCATCACTATCGGCAGCAGGATGAGCGTGGCGATCCCCGAGGCCAGGGCGGCCGCGAGATAGAGGCCCTGCGCGCTGGTGAGGGCAAGCACCGGCCCTGCCAGTCCGTAGCCCGCCGCCAGCGCGATGTGGGCCACGGCCTCCGAGGCCGACATCACCCGCGCGCGCACCACGTCGGGCGTCCGGCGCTGCTTGATGCCCTGGTCGGCCACGATGGCGATCGAATCGGCCGTCCCGTTGGCCATGACGAACACCAGCACCGGCCAGAACGCGGGCGACAGCCCCATCACCAGGGACGTGGTGGCGATCCCAGCCGTTCCCAGCACGACCCACCGACGTTCCGTGTGCTCGCTCAGACGCCGCCCGAGGAACGAGCCGATCACCGAGCCCGCGCCCCAGCACGAGATGATGAGCCCGAACCCGACGTCACCCACACCGAAGTGCTCTGCCAGTGGCCGATCGGCCACCATGGCCATGCCCAGTCCCAGCACCATGACGCCCGCCGCCACGACCATCCGCAGCAGCAGCGGATCGCGGCGGATGAAGCGGAACCCCGCCACCACTCCCTGGTGCTCCTGGGACTCCTCCTCGGTGTGGATACCCGAGAACGGCCGCCGCACCGACCACACCAGGCACACGGAGATGACGAAGGTGAGAGCGTTGGCACCGAAGACCCAGCTCGCGCCGAGGAGGGTGACGAGCACGCCGCCCAGCACCGGCCCCAGGGTGATGCCGGCGTTGACGCCGACGCTCACCCAGCTGTTCGCCCACGACAGCTGTGACTCGTCGTCCACCAGGTTGGGGATCGCAGCCCGTGAGGCCGCGAAGAACGGCTGATCCGCCACCGCCGAGATGAACGCGAAGGTCAGCAGCGCCGGCGGGCTGTGCACCAGCGCCATGGCGGTGAACGCGATGGCCCCGACGAGCTCGGAGGCGATCATCACCTTCCTGCGGTCGAAGCGATCCCCGACGTGTCCGGCGAAGGGCCCCACGAACCCACCCACCCCGAACGTCAGCAGCAACGTGGCCGACAACCAGCCCGGCGAGTGGTTCGTGCGGGCGTAGATCGTGGCCATCAGCGCGGTGTAGGCCGCCGCCCCCCCGGTGACGGAGATCAGGCGCGCAACGGCAAGTCGTCTGACAGCCGTTCGGGACGATTGGGCGACCGGCGAAACGTTCACGAGGCGAACCCCCGGGCTCGGATCGATCGGGTGCAGACGGTGGAGGACGCGCCGCAGATGGAGCGATCTCCGGCGAGGGCGTCGTCGATGGGTCAGCCCTGGGGTCGCATCTTCACGGACGCGAGTCTAGCACCGCGACCTAGGGCGGCAGCGTGATCGCACGCAGGCGGTTCGCCCCGATCGTGCGGCCGATGTGCTCCAGCACGTGCGCCGGGATGGGTCCGTCCACCGTCAGGCCCATCAGGGCCTCACCCCCCTCGGATCTTCGACCTACCTCCATCGTGGCGATGTTCACGCCGTGCTCGCCCAGGATGGTACCCACGGTGCCGATGACGCCGGGCACGTCCTGGTAGGTGAAGAACACCATGTGGTCGGCTGGCGCGATCTCGACGTCGAAGTCGTACACCTGCATGACTCGCTCGTTGTTGCGTTTGCCCACGAGCGTCCCGCTCACCGTCACGAGCCCCTCGTCGGTCTCCGCGCGGAGGGAGATGAGGCTGACGTAATCCTGCGACACGGTCGAGCGCATCTCACTCAGGCCGATCCCGCGCTCCTTGGCCAGCATGGGCGCGTTCACGAACGACACCGGCTCGTGCACGACCCCTTCCAGGATGCCCTTGAGGATCGCGAGCGTCAGGACACGCGTGTCGGCCTCGGCGATCCGGCCGAGGTACGCGCACTCCAGCGCACGCACACCGCTCTGCGACAGGCCGGCCACCAGGGCTCCGAGACGCTCCGCGAGATGCAGGAAGGGACGCACGATCTCGGAGACCTCGGCGCCGGCCGAGATATTCACCGCGTAGGGGACGAACTCGCCCTTGAGGGCCAGCCGCACCATCTCGGCCACGGTGATCCCCGCCTTGTCCTGCGCCTCGACCGTGGAGGCGCCGAGGTGGGGTGTCACCACGACGTGCTGGTGGCCGAACAGCGGGCTGTCCGTGGTGGGCTCGACCGCGAAGACGTCGATGGCCGCGCCCCCCAGGTGACCGCTCTCCACGGCCTTGGCCAGGGCCTCCTCGTCCACGATGCCGCCGCGTGCCGTGTTGATCAGGCGCGCTCCCTGTCGCATCAACGAGAGCTCGAGCGCGCCGATCAGCCCTTCGGTGTCGGGCGTCCGCGGAAGATGGATCGTGACGAAATCAGCCTGCACCAGGAGAGATTCCAGCGTGGGCATCACGTCGACGCCCATCTCCTTGGCCCGATCGCCGCTGACGTAGGGATCGAAGGCGATCACCCGCATGCCGAACGCTGCCGCCCGGACCGCGACCAACGCCCCCACCCGGCCGAGCCCGATCACGCCGATCGTCTTTCCGGCGAGCTCCACGCCCTGCCAGGCGGCGCGCTCCCACGCGCCGGCCTTCAACGCCGCGTGCGCCTGCGGGATGTTGCGTGCCTGCGCCAGCAGGAGCCCCATCGCGTGCTCCGCCGCGCTGATGACGTTGGACTGGGGGGCGTTGACCACCATCACGCCACGCCGGGTCGCCGCCTCCACATCCACGTTGTCCAGGCCGATGCCGGCGCGCGCGATCACCTTCAGGACCTCGGCACGCTGCAGAATCTCGGCCGTGACCTGGGTGGCACTGCGGATGATCAACGCCTCGTACGCCCCGATCTCCTCGGCAAGACCGCCGGCCGCCAGATCGGTCCTGACGTCCACCTGGAAATCCTTGCGGAGCAGCTCGAGCCCGGCCTCCGAGAGCGTCTCCGTGACCAGGACCCTCACTCAGCCCCCAGGAACACCGTCTCGGCGGCGGCCACGCCGGCCCCCCGCTTCACCGGATGACCGAGCCTCTCCAGCGTCATCTCCAGCGCGGCGAGGCCGCGGATGATGTCGAGCTCGCTGATGTAGCCGAAGTGCCCGATCCGGAACACCCTGCCCTTGAGGGGACCCTGCCCCGGCGCCAGCACGCAACCGAAATCGGCGCGGATGCGCTCGCAGATCGTGTCGGCGTCGGCGGCCTCGGGCGCGCGGATCGCGGTGACCGTCCAGTTGTCCTCCAACCCCTCCCCGAACAGATCGAGGCCCAGAGCCCGCGCCCCCTCCTTCACGGCCGAGGACAGCATGCGGTGGCGGGCCATGGCGGCGTCCACGCCGTCCTGGAAGTAGAGCTCCAGCGCGGCGTGCAGACCCTGCATGACGCTGATGGCGGGCGTCCAGGGGTTCTCCGGGTGCGGCAGGTCAGCGAAGCGCTTGTAGGTGGCCCAGTCGAAGTAGAACCGCGGGCAGGTCGCCGTCTGGGTGGCCGTCCATGCGCGCTGGCTGATCGCCACGAAGGCGATCCCGGGACTGGCGCTCAGCGCCTTCTGCGAGCCCCCGACGGCGACGTCGATCCCCCAGTCGTCGAAGGCGAACGGCACGGCGCCCAGGCTCGACACCACATCGACCACCACCATGGCGCCCGCGTCGTTGGCGACCTGGGCGAGACGCTCGATCGGCTGGATCACACCCGTAGAGGTCTCGCTGTGGGTGAGCAGCACCGCCTTCACGGGATGTTCGGCGAGGGCGTCGGCGACCTTCGCCGGGTCGATCTTGGTGCCCCATCCCTCCTCGATGGTCCGAGCCACCAGACCCTGGGACTCCGCGAGCGCACGGAACCGGTCGGCGAAAAAGCCTGCGAGGGGCACCAGCACCTCATCGCCGGGCGAGAACACGTTCTGGACGGCAGACTCCAGACCGCCGGTGCCGCTCGAGGTCATCAGCAGGACGTCGGCGGAATCGGTGCGGTACAACGTCTTCAGGTGGTCGGTGACCTCGCGCATCAGCGTTCCGAAGCCGGGCCCCCGGTGGTAGACGAGGGGACTCCCCTGCGCCAACAGCACCTCCGGCGGGATCGGGGTCGGACCGGGAGCCAGGATGATCTCGGGCCTGTCCACGTCGCTCACTCCTCGAAGGCGTCGGGGACCAGCCTAACAGCGGCTCCATCGCGAACGGTCCTCCGCTCCGTATCATCCGTCGAAGCGGCGAGCCCGGCGCCGGCCACATGAGAGGGGGAACGTGGGCACCCTGCGGTTCCTGCTCAAGCGATTCCTCGCCCAGCGGATGCTCGGCCTCGCGGTGGTGGTCACCCTCGCGTTCAGCGTGGGCGTCCTGGTGGCGGGCCCGATCTATGCCGACGCCGCCCGCGAGGCCATCCTGTCGTCCTCGCTCTCGAGCGCCGACGTCACCGTGGTCAACACCCGCTTCATCGCGCCCGGGGGGCCCGGCTTCGACCTGGACGGAGCCGACCGGGCGGTTCGCGCCGCCACCGCGCCGCTGCCGCTGGCCCCGATCGTCCTGCAGGGTCGCGCACCCATCGTGCTCGTGCCCGGGAGCGGGCGCCCCACGTACGCGACGAACGCCATCTTCCGAGACGGAGCCGAAGGCCATCTTCCGGCATTCAAGGGTGAGGCGCCGGGCGGCGGCCAGATCGCCGTCACGGCGACGCTGGCGCGCGCGCTGGGTCTGCGGATCGGGGACCCCATCGCTGTCCGAGGCGCCGGCGGCGCGCAGATCGACCTCACGGTCAGTGCGACCTTCTCGTCGCCGCCGGCTGGTGACGCCTTCTGGTTCGCCGACCGGAGCCCCTTCCCGCCGCCGGATTCGGTCGAGCCCGCGCCGATCCTGCTGGGTCGCGAGGGCTACAAGGAGGTCGTGCGCGACCTCGACATCTCCAGCGAGTTCGTGTGGGACGCCTACCTCGACGTGCCGGGTCTGGCGTTCGAGGACGCGAACCGGCTCCCCGGCGATATCCAGGCGGTCGCGGATCGGTTGCGGGAGCTGCCCGCCCTCGCCGGTCTCCGGGTGGGCAACGGTCTCGACACCCTGCTCGAGGTGGTGCGCCAGCGCATCGAGAACCTTCGGGTGCCCATCCTCCTGGTGGTGTTCCAGATCGGCGCCGTGACCTTGGCGGTCCTCGCCGGTGTCGGGTCCCTCACCCTCACCCGACAGGCCTTCGAGCTGGCGGTGCTGCACTCGCGTGGGTTCTCGCGGCGGACGCTGTTCCTGGCGCAGGCGTTGCAGGCGGTGCTGGCCGCCGCCGTCGCCTATCCCCTGGGACTGCTCCTGGGGATCGCCCTGGCCACGCTCGCCAGCCGCTCGAACGGACAGACGCTCCCGGGGACGTTGTTCCCGGTGCGGCTGACGCGGGCGGCGGAGCTGTTGGGCCTGGGCACGGCGGTGGTCGGCGCCGTGATCTTGTTGCTGCTGTCCATCCCCCACGTCCGCCGCACGGTGCTGGAACAGCGACGGTCGCTCTCGCGCGAGGATCGCCCTCCGCTGGCTCGGCTGCCGGTGGAGCTGTTCCTCGCCCCCGTGGGCCTGTTCGCCTTCATCCAGCTCCGCGGCCAGGGCACGCCCAAGCCCGGCTCCGGCACGATCGATCCGCTGGTGTTGCTGGCGCCCACGCTGCTGATCTTCGCCGCCTCCTTCTTCGCCCTGCGGTTGCTGCTATGGGCGTTGCGCGCGCTGGACCGGGTGATCGGGCGCTCCCGAGGCGTCGCCCGGTACCTCGCCTTCCGCCGACTCGGCCGTGCCCCCGGGATCGGCTTCGCCGCCGCGCTCCTGCTGCTGCTGTCCATGGGCTTGCTGGTCGTGTCGACCTCGTATCGCGCGATCGTCCTGCGCAGCCACGAGGACAGCTCCCACCAGCAGGTGGGGGCCGATTGGAACATCGGGGTGAGCCCGCCGGAGCAACCCCTCTCGGCGATCGCTCACATGCCCGCGGCCACGACGCCGGTCGTCCGCACAGAGCCTCGATTCGAGACCGGCAGCTACTCCCTGGTGCCGGTCGCGCTGGGCATCGACCCGCTGACCTACGCCGAGGCCGGATGGTGGCGCGACGACTACAGCGCGCAGCCGATCGCCGACATCCTGGCCGCGCTCCGCACGGAGCCGTACGGGCTGACGCTGCCCGGTTCCACCGACCGGCTCACCCTGGCGCTCGACGTGCCGCGGCAGATCGCGGGCCTCCACCTGGACGCCACCGCCGCGGCGTCCGACGGCTCTGTGCAGACCAGCGAGGCCGATCGCACGCTGGGCACCGGCAGCGGCAGGTACACGATCGACCTCTTCGGGTCGGACCGGCTGCTCTCCATCTCACTGCTGAACAGCGACGGCATGTCGCTGCCCTTCGACTTCACGGTGGGAGTGGCGTCACTGGCCGCGGACGGGCAGCCGTTGGGGCTCGACGCGTTCGAGCCCATGTCGTGGCGGGGCTCCAGCGGCGAGCTGAGCGGGTCCGACCTGCATGTCACCCGGGGATCGGGGACCGTGGTCGGCGGCCTGGTGCCCCGATCCGACCCGCTGCCCGTCCTGGTCTCGGCATCCGTCGCCGATCAGGAGGGCGACGCCTTCGGCATCACGCTGGGCTCGCAACAGTTCCAGGTGCGCCGCGTGGCTGTGGCCACGACGTTCCCCACCGTCCTGCCCAACGGCCCCTTCCTGGTGGTGTCGGGAACCGCCCTCCTGGAACGTGCGGCGGCGATCCCGGAGCCGGGGTTGGCATTGAACGAGGTCTGGGCCGCCGGCGACGCAGATCCGCGCCCGGGCCTCGAGCGGGTGGGGTTCGTACCGGGGCCCGTGCAGCGAACGGCGCCGATCGTGGGCGCGTTGGCGCAACTGCCGCAGAGCCTGGCCGTGGGGCTGCAGTTCACCGCCGCGGCCGCGGGCCTGGGTCTGGTCATCATCGGCGTGGCGGTCGGGCTGTCGATCGCGCAGCGCCGGCGGGACTTCGAGTTCGCCGCCCTCCGGGCGATGGGCACCGATCCCCGGCAGCTGCGCCGGGCGATCGTGTGGGAGCAGACCGTGTTGCTGGGCTTCGCCGTGGTTGCGGGGCTCGGCATCGGCTACCTCATGCTGAAGCTCATGCTGCCGTACTTCGGACGAGATCTGGGCGTGTCGTTCCCGAAGCCCGTCCTGGTGATGGACACGCTGACGCTGGCGGCATCGGTGGCCGCGATCTCGCTCGCCGCCGGCCTGGGACTGTCCCTGTCGCTGCGGTCGCTGCTGCGATCGTCCGTCACCGGCGTGCTGCGCGGGGAGGCCGAGTAGGTGCCGCTTCCTCCGGACAGCTTCGTGCCGCAGGCGGACGACACGCTCGTGCGGTTCCGGCACGTGTACAAGGTGTACCGCGTAGCCGACACCGGGGTGGTCGCGCTCGGGGGCGTCAGCTTCGACATCCCGCGGGGCGAGTTCCTCACCGTGGTGGGACCCAGCGGTGCCGGGAAGTCGACGATCCTGAACCTGATCGGGGGCCTCGATCGGGCGTCGGCCGGCGAGGTCGAGGTGGACGGCCACGACCTGGGCCGCCTGAGCGACGACGAGCTCACCATCTACCGCGCCACGCGGGTCGGATTCGTCTGGCAGGGCACCGCCAGGAACCTCGTGCCGTACCTGTCGGTCCGCGAGAACGTCCGCCTGCCGGCGGCCGTCCATCGCGATGTGGCCTCGGCGCGCCGCCAGGACGCCGACGAGCTGCTGGCGCTCGTGGGTCTCCGCGACCGCACGAAGCACACCCCGGGCCAGCTCTCCGGGGGCGAGCAGCAGCGCGTCGCGATCGCCGTGGCCCTGGCCAACACCCCGCAGATCCTGCTGGCCGACGAGCCCACCGCAGAGCTCGACTCGGCCTCGGCGGAGAACGTGCTGGACGCCTTCCGCGCCGTGAACCGGGAGTTCGGCGTGACGATCGTCATGGTGACCCACGATCTGGCGGCCGCGCGCAGAGCCGATCGCCGGATCCGCGTCCGGGACGGCCGGCTGCTGCACGAGGGGACGCCCGTGGACCCGATCGGTGCCGACGGCACCGTGCACCTGCCCGAGGACGTGGTGGACTCGCTCGGTGGCGCCGATCTGGAGGCAGAGCTCGCCGAGGGCGAGGTCCGGCTACGGCGGAGGAGCGACACGGGTCATGCCTGAACCGTTGCTGGACGCGCAGGAGGTCTCCCGCCGCTACCGGGGCGCGATCGGTGTGCTGGCCGTTCGGGGGGTCTCCATGCGCGTGGCACCGAAGGATTTCGTCGCCTTCATGGGGCCCTCGGGCTCGGGCAAGACGACCTTTATCGGGATCCTGTCGGGGCTGGACCGGCCGGACGAGGGCTCGGTCACATGGAAGGGCCGCGACATCTTCGCGATGAGCCGTGAGGAGACGTTCGCGCTGCGGCGAAGCGGGATGGGGATCGTCTTCCAGAGCTTCGGCTTGCTGCCGACGCTGTCGGCGGCGGAGAACGTGGAGCTACCGCTGCGGGTGGCCGGCGTCGACCTGGACGAGGCTCGCGATCGCTCGCTGCACTGGCTCGGGCGCCTGGGCCTCGCCGACCGTGTCGACAACCGGACCTTCGAGCTCTCCGCAGGGCAGCAGCAGCGGGTGGCGGTCGCCCGAGCGCTGATCGCGGAGCCGGAGGTGGTCCTGGCCGACGAGCCGATCGCGGAGGTGGACACCGAGAACGCCGATCTGATCCTGGAGGCCCTCTGGGAGGTGATCCGCCGGGGCGGCGCCGTGCTGGCCGCCACGCACAACCCGGAGGCCCTGCGATACGCCAACCGCGTGGTCTTGTTCCGGGACGGACAGATCGAGGCCGAGGGATCCCCTGAGGAGCTGCAGAGCCAGCTCACCACGGACTGAGTCGTCGCTCTCGCGGATCCGGGGGATCAGAAGCGCAGCGACTTCCACACGTCCTCGTACTGGGGCTTCAGATCCTCCGCCAGGATCGGGTGCGGACGCTCCCCCGGCTCACGGCCCAGGACGCGGTCCAGCAGCGACCGGTGCCCGCGGTTCCGGCCGACCGACCGGGCGACGGCGTCGCGGCGGGCCTCCGCGATGCGTCGCTGTGTGGCGAGGTCTCAGGTGGGGTGGCCGGTGGCGGGGCTGAACATCAGGCGTCCTTCCCAGCGGGGACGAGGGTGCGGAGGTCGACGTCGGGGTCGGCCAGCTTCTTGTCTTCGATCGGCGCCTGCGAGCGGATCAACCCGAACGAGCGGCGGACGTCGCGCTTCCAGTTCATGCTGACCGCAGCGCGCAGGCGCTGCCCCTGCAGGAGGAACGCACAGTAGCTGCGCTCCGCCAGGGAGCCGCGCACCACCATGCGGTCCCAGGTGGGCGCGTAGCCGGCCATCTGGATGTTCGTGTCGTACTGGTCGGACCAGAACCAGTGCGGATCGTCGAAGGTCTCCCCCCGTCCCAGCACGTTGCGGGCCGCGGCCTGGCCCATCTTCACGGCGTTGTCGGAGTGCTCCACGCGGATCCGGCCGAACACCGGGTGGTCGTGGCTGGCCACATCCCCGGCGGCGAACACGCCGGGGATCTCCGTCTGGAGCTGCGGGTCCACCTCGATGCCGCCGTTCGCGCCGATCCCTCGTCCCTGCATCAGGTCGGCCACGGGAACCGTGCCGACGCCCACGACGGCGAACGAGCAGTCGATCGCACGGCCACGCGTGGTGACCACGCGCTCGACCCGTCCGGTGCCGGCGAACCGCTCGACCGTGTCGTTGAACACCATGTCCACCCCGTGGTCCCGATGCATCTCCTCGATCGTGCGGCCCATCTCGGCGCCCAGCACCCGATACAGCGCGGTCTCGAAGACCTCAACCACCGTTACTCCCACGCCCATCTGGCGAAGCGACGCCGCGACCTCTGCCCCGATGAACCCCATGCCGACCAGGACCGCGTGACCCCCGGCGCGCGCGGCCTCCTGGATCCGCGCTGCGTCCCGGATCTCACGCAGGTCGAACACCCCGTCCAGACCGGCGCCGGGCAGGGCCGGTCGTCGGTTCCTACCGCCGGTCGCGACGATCGCCCGATCGAAGGCGATGCGCTCCCCCCCATCCAGGACCACCGCGCGCGCCTGCGGGTCCAGGTGATCCGCCCGGGTGGCCAGCCGCATCTCGATGCCCTGCTCCTCCCACCAGCCCTCAGGCCGAAGGAACGCGCTCGCGGCCGGCTCCTCGCCCCGCAGCACCTCCTTCGAGAGTGGGGGGCGCTCGTAAGGCGGCAGCTCCTCCGCGCCCACCAGCACCAGGCGGCCGTCGTAGCCCTCCTCGCGGAGCGTGGCTGCCGCGGTGCCGCCCGCAACGCTGGCGCCGACGATCACGAGCGTCTGGCCCACCCTCATGCCTCGATCTGCAACGCTCCGCCCTCATCCCGCACGCCGAACGTGGCGACCGGTTCCGTCGCGGGCCCCTCCACGACCGCCCCGGAGGTCATGTCGAAGACGCTGCCGTGGCATTCACACTCGATCGCGGTCCCGATCGTCTCGCCCGGCGAGAGGGAGCAGGCTTTATGGGTGCAGATGTCGCTGAAGGCGTGGAGCGTCCCGTCGATCCGCGTGACGGCGATCTGTTGACCGGCCACCTCGTAGGGCCTGACCTGACCCTCGGCCACCTCCTCGGCACGCCCCACCGTGGTGAACTCCCCCATGTCTCCCCCTCGCGTTCGAGCGCCTCCGCGGCGCGGCTCGTCACCAGCTTACGGCTGCCCGCTCATCCCCCAGCCGACAGCGGGATCTGCCGACGGCGCACGTAGTACGTGCCGGCCAGGATCAGGTAGAAGCCCGCCAGGATCAGGATCCCGGTGCGGAACTCGATCGGCAGCACCGCGGGCAGGAACGCCCCGGCCACCCAGGCGAGCTGGAACAGGATCTCGTAGCGCACGAACACGCGCCCCAACGCTCCCTCCGGCGCGTTGCGCTGCATCAGGCTCTGGAACGCGAGCCGGCCGAGCTCCGTGGCAGCGCCGGCCACCAGCGCGAAGATCGCGAGCACGGCCAGGGCGTACCACTCGAACGCCACCCCTGCACACAGACCGGCACCCAGGACGCACGACACCACCATGGCCTCCTCGCGAACCGACGGAGGGAACCGCGGCGCCACCAGGTCGGCCAGGAAGCCACCGGCCACGGCGGCGCCGGCCAGCACGGCGAACCACCACGCGGGCTGCCCGCCGCGACGCAGGCTGAAGGCCAACAGGAACAGCAGGAACCCGCTGGCCGCCCGCATCCCCACCGCGCCGATCGCCGGCAGGGTGAGCGCGCGCATCCGACCGCGCGGGCCGACCGGCCGTGGGTTGCCTCCGCGGCGAGGGGGATGCAGCCGGAGCGTCAGCCCCGCCGACACCGCGAAGACCGCCCCCGCCAGGTACATGGGCCCCTGCGCGCCGAACAACCGCAGCAACACGAATCCGAAGGGCGCCGCCCAGATCGCCCCGCCCACCGCCACCCGGCCGAGCCGTGCGTTCGCGCGCATGAGGCCCTCGGCACGGTCCGCGTAGGACATGGTGAGCCCGTTCTTCGAGATGGCGTGCACCTTGGAGGCCACCAGCAACGCGAGCGCCAAAGGGAAGAGCAGGAGCGAGTCCACGCGGGGCGCGGCGATCACGGCGACGACGGCGCGCACCAACGCTGCCGCCAGGGAGGTCGCGCGGCGCGGACCCGCCCGGTCCAGCGGGATCACCAGCAAGGGCCCCGCCAAGGCGAGGGGGAGCATGGTGAGGCCCAGGTACAGGGCCACCTTCACCTTCGCCTGGTCGACGGGTAGCGAGAAGAAGACGGAGTCGGCAAGCGCGATCGCGATCAGCGCGTCGCCGGCGGCGCTGGCGAAGTGCGCGAGCGCGTACGCGTCCAGGGGGCGATCGCTCTTCCACATCCGCCGCAGCGGCCAGACCGCGGACTCCGCGAGGCCGGCCAGTCCCAACAGGACCAGCTGCCACCACGGGTACCGGGGAGGTCTGGGGTGGTCGACGCGCACCCGGGCTCCGGCGCTAGTTCCTCAGGCGTTCGCGCAGGATCTCCTGGGCGAGCGTGGGGTTGGCTGAACCACCCGACGCCTTCATGACCTGACCGACCAGGAAGCCCATCACTCCCTCATTACCGCCCCGGAACTTCTCCACCGCGTCGGGATGTGCTGCGATGACCTCGTCGGCCATCGCTCCCAGCGCGCCCATATCGGAGACCTGGCGCAGTCCAAGTCGCAGGACGATCGCCTCGATCGGATCACCGGTGTCGAACGCCTCCTCCAGCGCTCGCTTGGCGGCCGTTCCAGAGATGACGTTGTCGTTGACCAGGGCCACGAGCTCCGAGAGGTGTTCCGGGACGAGGCGTCCCTCCCCACGCGCATTCCGCAGAGCCGCGACGTCCTGGATGATCCAACTCGCCACCACGACGGGATCCGATCCTGTCGACACAGCCCGTTCGAACATGTCGGTGGACCAGCGATCGGCCGAGAGCACACGTGCGACCTCTGCCTTCAGACCGAGCGCATCGACGTACCGTGCATGGCGGGCGGCGGGAAGCTCGGGAAGCGTGGCGCGTATCCCCTCGATCCACTCGGGATCCGGATCCAGGGCCGGGATGTCGGGCTCGGGGAAGTACCGGTAGTCGAATGCCTCCTCCTTCGAGCGCATGCTGGAGGTGGCGCCGGCGTCCTCGTCCCAGTGGCGCGTCTCCTGCACGATCTGCTCACCTGCGTCCAGCGCGGTCGTCTGCCGCTCGATCTCGAACGCCAGCGCGCGCTCCAGCGAGCGGATCGAGTTCATGTTCTTGATCTCGACCTTCGTCCCGAGCGCCGAGGTGCCCTCGGGACGCAGGGAGACGTTCGCGTCGCAGCGCAGGGACCCCTCCTCCATCCGGACGTCGCTCACGTCGAGGGACTCCAGGGTGGCACGCAGGGTTCGCAGGTAGGCACCGGCCTCCTCGGGCGACCGCATATCGGGCTCGCTCACGCACTCCACCAGCGGCGTGCCCGCCCGGTTGAAGTCCAACAAGGCGGAGTCGGCGTCGTGGATCCGGCCGCTGACGCTGCCGTGCGTGGTCTTTCCGGTGTCCTCCTCCATGTGCACGCGCGTGATGCCCACGCGGCTGGTGGTGCCGTCGGCCTGTTCCACGTCGAGGTGGCCGCCCACGCACGTGGGCAGGTCGAACTGGGTGATCTGGTAGTTCTTCGGCATGTCGGGATAGAAGTAGTTCTTGCGGGCGAAGACCGAGTGCGGGGCGATGTCGGAGCCCAGTGCAAGGCCGATCTTCACGATCGACCCCATCGCCTTCTCGTTCGGCACCGGGAGCGAGCCCGGGTGGCCCAGGCACACCGGGCAGACGTTCGTGTTGGGCTCGGCGCCGAACTCGACCCGGCAGCCGCAGAACATCTTCGTCTGCGTGGCCAGCTCCACGTGGCACTCCAGCCCGATCACGGTCTCGTAGGCGCCCATGACGGGTGAGCTTACCGCGCGGTCGTTTCACGCCGTCGGTCCGGCCGACGTCGTTCTGCGCATGGACGCGAAGACACCGACCAGCGCTGCCGACGCCCGCACCTATCATCGACGGATGCTCGCCGACGGGGCCTCGGGCCCCAGCTCCACCAAGATCTGGACCGGCCTCGTGACGGTGTACTTCTTCTGGGGCACCACCTACCTCGCCATCGATCGCACGAACCAGACGATCCCGCCGCTCGTCGGTCCCGCCGTGCGCTTCCTGATCGCCGGCCTCGTCCTGATGGGTCTCAGCCGCCGTCGAGGGACGTGGCAGACACCCACCAGGCGCCAGTGGGGCGGCGCCACCCTGGTGGGGGCGCTCTTGCTCTTCGGCGGCAACGGGATGGTGGCGACGGCCGAAGATCTGGGTGTGCCCACCGGGATCATGGCTCTGATCATCGCCCTGGTGCCGCTGTGGCTCGCCCTGATCGACCGGGTGGTGCTACGGAGCGGCCGCCTGGGATGGCGCGTGGTCGTGGGGCTCACCGGTGGGTTCGCGGGTGCGGCGTTGTTGGTGACCGCCCAGCTCGCCGGCGACGTCCGTCCGCTGGGCCTCCTGGTCGCCGTGATCGCATCGCTGTCGTGGTCCTCGGGCTCTCTGGCCAGTCGCGACGTCCCGCTCCCACCGGACCCGTTGCAGGCCAGCGGCATGCAGCAGGTTGCGGGGGGCGTGGCGATCCTGATCGCCGCCATGGTGAGCGGCCAGATGGGCGACCTGGATGTGGGCGCGATCTCAGCGGGGTCGCTCGTGGCACTCCTGTACCTGATCCTGATCGGGTCGATCCTGACCTTCTCCACCTACCTGTGGCTCCTGCGGAACGCCCGGACCTCCCTGGTATCGACCTACGCGTACGTGAACCCGGTCGTGGCGGTGACGCTCGGCCATCTGGTGCTGGGAGAGGCCATCACGCTGCGGACGATGCTGGCAGGGGGCGTGATCCTCGTGGCGGTCGCGCTGATCGTCTCGGCCGGCGCCGCCGCCAGATCCCGGCGAGCGGAGCGGGTGGAGGCGGCCGAGGCAGAGGCGCACTGACGCCGCCGCCTCAGAGGGAGGGCCGCAGCTCCAGGGCGAGGTCGGCCTCCAGGGCGTGCGCGGTCCGCAGGAGCGTGGCCTCCGCCAGCACGGGCGCCGTGAGCTGCACCCCGATCGGCAGGCCACCCCCGTCGGTGCCGCACGGGACCGTGATCGCCGGCACACCGGCCAGGTTCGCGGGGATGGTGAAGATGTCGTTCAGGTACATCGCCAGCGGATCGTCCGCCTTCTCGCCGATGCGGAAGGCGGTCGTGGGGGTCGTGGGCGACACCAGTACGTCGAACCCGGCGAACGCCGCCTCGTAGTCCCGGATCACCAGCGTCCGGACCTTCTGCGCCTGGGCGTAGTACGCGTCGTAGTAGCCGGCCGACAGCGCGTACGTGCCGAGCATGATGCGCCGCTTCACCTCAGCCCCGAATCCCTCGCCGCGGGTCCTGCGCATCATGTCGACGGAGTCGTCGCCGTCGACGCGCAGCCCGTAGCGCACGCCGTCGTAGCGCGCCAGGTTCGACGACGCCTCGCTGGGCGCGATCAGGTAGTAGGCGCTGAGCGCGTACTCGGCGTGCGGCAGCGAGGTCTCACCCACCTTCGCCCCCATCTCGCTCAGACGATCGAGGCAGGCGCGCACGGCGTCGCGGACCGCCGGCTCCACGCCCTCGCCGAAGGCCTCCGCGATCACCCCGACCCGAAGGCCCTCCACGCCGCCCTCGATCCGCGCCAGGTAGTCGTCGACGGGTTGCTCGAGGCTCGTGGCGTCCCGTTGGTCCTGGCCCGCCATGGCGCCCAGCAGCGTGGCGGCGTCGCGCACGCTCCGCGTGAACGTGCCGACGGTGTCCAGCGAGGACGCGAACGCGATCAGCCCGTAGCGGGAGAGACGGCCGTACGTGGGCTTCAGCCCGACCACGCCGCACAGCGCGGCGGGCTGGCGAACCGAGCCACCGGTGTCGGTCCCCAGCGCCCACACGGCCTCGCCCGCCGCGACGGCGGCGGCCGAGCCCCCGCTGCTCCCGCCCGGGACCCGCTCCAGATCGTAGGGGTTGTGCACCGGGCCGTACGCCGAGTTCTCGTTCGAGGAGCCCATGGCGAACTCGTCGCAGTTCGTCTTGCCCAGGAGCGTGGCGCCGTGGCCCGAGAGCCGCGCCCACACGGTGGCGTCGTACGGGGGCACGTAGCTCTCGAGGATCCTTGATCCGCACGTGGTGCGGATCCCCTTCGTGACCAGCACGTCCTTCAAGGCGAGCGGGATCCCGGCCACAGCGTGCTGCGGCATCCCGGTGGTCCGGTGCACGTCCAGCTCCTCGGCCCGCTCCAGGGCCACCTCCGGGGTGAGCGTTAGGAACGCGTGGACACGGTCGTCCACGTCGTCGATGCGGTCCAGGCACGCGCGCGTGATCTCGACGGCGGAAGTCTCCCCCGCCGCCATCATCGCCGCCAGGTCAGAGCCGGTCCGGTCGCAGAGCTCCCCGGCGCTCATGTGCCGGTCTCCTGCACCCGCGGCACCCGGAATCGGCCCTCCTCGGATTCGGGGGCGTTGGCGAGGGCAGCCTGCTGGCTGATGCCCGGCTCGGGCGTGTCGGGCCGCAGGACGTTCGACCGGGGGATCGCGCTGGCGGTGGGGACGACGTCGTCGGTGGCCACCTCTCCCACCTTCGCCGCGTGCTCGAGGATCACGCCGAGCTGCACACGCAGCTGCGCCTTCTCGTCGTCGGTGAGCTCGATGCGCGCGAGCTTCGCGACGTGCTCGAGGTCGATCTCGACCGGCATGCGGTGCAGTCTAGCCGGGCCCATCCGCCAACAGCCGGGCGGCGGCCTCCGGCGGGATGTCCATCAGCTCGCCGTCGACCAACCGTCGCAGCAGCTCCGCCCATCCGGGCCCGGCCTCGTTCACCGACGACATCAGCGCGGCGGCCTCGTCATGGCGACCCTCCATGGCCAGGCCGATCGCCGACCAGTACTTCACCTCGAGGAGGTCGGGGCCCGCGGCCAACGCGGCCTCGCGCTCGCGCCGGACGCCCGCCGCATCGTGTGCGAGCTCGAGCTCCTCGGAGCGCTCCAGATGCTCGTACGAGCGGTGGACCTCCACCAGCCGGCGGAGCTCCGCGTTGGGGGTCGGATGGTCGTCCACGTGCAGGTGCATCCGCACGCCGCGCCAGGGCTCGTCCAGGCGCTGGGCGCCCACGATCAGGATGCCGGCCGCCTGCCGGCCGCGGATGTCGCCGCGCTCGCCCTCGGCGGCGTCGAGGGCGGACAGGAACCGCTCTGCCAGTCCGCCGGCTGCGTCGATGTAGGCGCGCGCCATGGCGTCCCACACCGTGCCCTGCCACATCATGTTCGCCTGACAGGTGAACGCGTCGCCGCCGCTGTGGCCGGCCGCAGGGATCGTGCGAGCTCCCGTGTGCGTGGCGACGTTCCCGTGCGCGTCCACGATGCCGACCTGGCGAACGTCGGCGTCGGCGTCGTCACCCAGGAGACGTTCCAGGGCCTCCGGCGCAGTGGCGCCGGACCGCAGCAGGTCGAGGCCCCGTGGCCCGTACGACATCTCCAGGAAGGCCTGGGTCGCCACGGCGCCGACACCCGCCTCGGCCCACGGCACGCTGGCGCCGGCGGCGAACCAGTGCGACTGCACGGCCACGCCCATCTCACCGGTCTGCGGATCCCTCGCCACGATCGAGTAGGTCATCTGCCCAGCCTCCTCAGGAACGCGTCCTCGTCCAGGATCTCCACACCCAGCTCCAGCGCCCGGTCGTACTTGGAACCGGGGCTCTCGCCGGCCACCACGAAGCTCGTCTTCTTGCTCACGCTCGACGCCACCCGCGCCCCGGCTCGCTTCGCCGCCTCGGCGGCCTCCTCACGGGAGAGGTGCTCCAGGCCGCCGGTCAACACGATCGTCTGCCCCACCAACGGCTTGGGACCGTCGTCGGCCACCGCCTCGTCCGCCAATCGCACGCCGGCGGCGCGCAGCTTCTCGATCAACGCGATGTTCTCCTCCTCATCGAACCACTCCCGAACCCGGCCCGCGATCTCCGGTCCGATCTCGGGCACGGCATCGATCTCGTCCTCGCTGGTCGCCGCCAGCGCGTCGATCGAGCCGAACGCACCGGCCAGCACCTGCGCCACGTGCTCGCCGACATGTCGGATGTTGAGGCCCACCAGCAGCCGCCACAGGGGCCGGTCCTTCGAGGCCTCGATCTGCTCGAGGAGGTTCTGGATCGAGCGCTCCTTAAAGCCAGGCAGCGTCGCGAGCTTCTCGGCGTCCAGGGCGTAGATATCGGCCGGATCCTCGATCAACCCACGGTCCAGCAACACCATGACGGTCTTGTAGCCCAGGTGCTCGATGTCCATGGCGCCGCGGCCGGCGAAGTGGAACAGCCATTCCAGCCCCTGGTCGGGGCAGCCGCGCTTGTTGGGACAGCGCGAGTCGGCCTCGCCCTCGTTGCGCACGAGGGGCGTGCCGCACGAGGGGCAGGTCGCCGGCATCTTCCACCTGCGCGCGCTCTTCTTCCGCTTCGCGAGCACCGGCCCCACGATCTCGGGGATCACGTCGCCGGCGCGTCGCACGATCACGTGATCGCCCCTGCGGACGTCCTTGCGGCGCACCTCGTCCTCGTTGTGCAGCGTGGCGTAGGTGATGGTGACGCCGCCCACGAACACGGGTTCCAGCACCGCGAACGGCGTCACCTTGCCGGTGCGGCCCGTGTGCACGTCGATCGACCTGAGCAGCGCGGTGCGCTCCTCTGAGGGGAACTTGTACGCGATCGCCCACCGGGGCGCCCGAGCCGTGGCGCCCAGCTCCCGTTGCTGCATCGTCCGATCCACCTTGATCACGACGCCGTCGATCTGCCAGTCCACGGTGTGACGATCGCGCTCCCACCGCTGGATGTAGGCGATCGCGCCGGCCAGACCGTCGGCCCGCTCCACCGTCGGGGCAACCGGCAATCCCGCCTCCCGCGCCCGTTCCAGGAAACCCAGATGCGAGTCGAACCGCACCCCTTCCGCGTAGCCGAACGAGTGCACCCACAGGCGCAGGGGACGCGCGGCGGTCACCCTCGGGTCCTTCTGGCGCAGCGACCCGGCCGCGGCGTTGCGCGGGTTGGCGAAGACCCGCTGCTCGGCATCCAACAGATGCCGGTTCAGCTCCTCGAAGGCCTTCACGGGGAAGTACATCTCGCCGCGCACCTCGATCAGCGGGGGGGGATCCTTCAGCAGCAGCTTCCCGGGGATCCCACGCACCGTGCGCACGTTCGCGGTGATGTCCTCTCCTGTCACGCCGTCACCCCGGGTGGCTGCCTGCACCAGCACACCGCGTTCGTACGTGAGCGCCACGGCCACGCCGTCGATCTTCTGCTCGCAGGCGAGCGCGACGTCGGTGCCGACCTCCCGCTCGACACGCGCCGACCACGCCCGGAGCTCGTCGAGGCTGAACGCGTTGTCCAACGAGAGCATGCGGGCCCGGTGGGTGACCGGGGCGAACAGACCGGCAGGCGTGCCTCCGACCCGCTGGGTCGGCGAATCGGGCGTGATGAACTCGGGGAAGCGATCCTCGAGCGTCACCAGCTCGCGCATCAGCTCGTCGTACTCCGCGTCGGCGACCTCGGGGTCGTCCAGCACGTGGTACCGGTAGCTGTGGCGGTGCAACTGCTCACGGAGCTCCTCGACCCGAACCTTCGCCTCCGCGCGCGCCTGCTCGGTCTGCCGCTCCGATCCGGCGGCCACTACTGCGCGATCTCCACGCCGCCCGCCACGCCGATCTGCTGGCCCACCACCACCACACCGCCCTCCACCCCCGGCACCTGCTGCAGGTACTGCAGGGCCTTGTGGAACCCGTTCTCCTTGGGCAGCAGGGCCTGTACTCCGGCCGCGGCGGCGTCGGCCAGCATGCACGAAGACGCCAGCACGGCCAGACCGTCCGGTCCCTCGCCGCCGCGCCCCCGACCGAGCGTGGTGGACACACCCACCCCCTGCTTGTCCGGCGGCACCACCACCGAGATCGGGTCGCCGCCGCGCCGCTTCACCGACAGTTTCATCCGCTTGCGCGTCACGATGAAATAGTCGCCGCCGCAGGCCACGGTCACCTGCGGCATCGCACGAGACAGGAACCGTCCGACCTGGTCGGTGACGGCGCCCTGGAACGTGAACATGGGGCCCACGCCGGCGTCCGCCGCCGCCTGCACCATCTCGCGGACGATGTCGGGGGCGTCGGCCGGCACGGCGATCGCGCGTTTGCTCTCGCGGAAGGCCGGATCGCGCAGCGCGTAGGACTGCAACTGCTCCCAGAACGACAGGGCCGCTGCGCGGGACTCCTCCGCGTACTCCGGCGAAGCCGTGATGTACAGCACCATGTCGTGCACCTGCACCTCGAAGTTCTTGGCGCGCCTCCGCAGGAGCTTCACCGCAGGGCCTCCAGGATCCGGCCGCCACCCAGCAGTTCGTCGTCTCGGTAGATCACGACGCTCTGACCCGGAGCGACCGCGCGCTGCGGCCTGCGGAAGGCCACACGGATGGACTCGTCGCCCTCGGGCGTCACCACGGCGGGAACGCTCCCGCCCCGGTACCGGATCTGCGCCTGTGCGTCGAACGGGCCGTCACAGGGCGCGGTCCCACGCACCCACGACACGCGGTCGGCCACCAGGCCGGACCGTGCCAACAGCTCCTCGGGGCCCACCACGACCCGGTTCGCGTCGGCGTTCACCTCGATCACGTAGGTCCTGGTGCCGGTCGCCACGCCCAACCCGCGTCGCTGCCCCACCGTGAACCCGAACGTGCCGTCGTGCTCGGCCAGCACCGTCCCGGCACCGTCCACCACCTTCCCGGCCTGCACGAGATCGGGAGCGTGCGAGCGGACGAAGGCACCGGCCTCCCCGGCCGGGGCGAAACAGAGCTCCTGCGAGTCGGGTTTGGACGCCACGGGCAGGTCGAAGTGACGGGCGAGCTCGCGCGTGCGCGCCTTCGGCATCCCTCCCACCGGGAACAGCGACCGCGACAGCTGCGCCTGCCCCAGCATGTGCAGCATGTACGACTGGTCCTTCTCCCGATCGGCGCCGCGTGCCAGCGTCATCACACCGTCGAGGCCGCGGGAGGTGCGCACGTAGTGCCCGGTGGCCACCAGATCCACGCCGAGCTCGTCGGCGCGGGCCAGGAACGCCCCGAACTTGATCTCACCGTTGCAGCGCGCGCACGGGTTCGGCGTCCGCCCGGCCCGATGCTCCGCCATGAAATCGGCGATCACCGTGCGATCGAAGGCGGCGGTCAGATCCACGATCTCGAAGGGGAAGCCGGCGATGCGCGCGACCTGGGCGGCGTCGGACCGCGCGGCGGGTCCGCAGCAGCCATGCTCCACATCGTCCAGATGGACCAAGCGCATGTGGGAGCCCAGCACCTCGTAGCCCTGCTCCTGCAGCAGGCAGGCGGCGACGGCCGAATCCACACCACCGGACATGGCGACGAGCACCGAGGGCCTCATGGGGTCGAGGCTAGCACCGCCTCAGACCCGCACGGCGGTGCCGGCCACGTGGGGGCGCGCGAGCGCCGCCCCCGCCTCGTCCCACACGATCAGGTCTCCGACCTCGAACCCCGCCGCCTCGATCGCGCCGACCGTGTCGCGGTTGGGGCTGCAGCCCCCCGAGATCATGGCCCAGGGCCGCCGGAGCCGGTCCTGCCATCGCTCCAGGGTGCTCGTGGGCGAGGCCCGCACGTGCTCGAGGAAGAGCAGCCGGCCGCCCGGGCGCAGCACGCGGCGCGCCTCCGCCAGCGCGGCGGCCGGATCGGGCACCGAGCACAGCACCAGCGTGCTCACCACGACGTCGGCCGATGCGTCCGCGACCGGCAGCGCCTCCGCCGGCGCGCGCCGCAGCCGCAGTGGCATACCTGCCGCCGGCGCCTCCCGCTCCAGCCGCCGGAACATGTGCCGATCCGGCTCCGTCGCCAGGAGCTGGGTCACGGCGTCGGGGTAGTGGCGGAGGTTCAGACCGGTGCCCGCCCCGATCTCGACGACGGTCCCGCGCGCGGTGGACAGCAGAGCGGCTCGCCGTTGGGCCGTCCCGCGCCGCTCCGCCAGCGGCGCCAACGCGTCGTAGGCGAACGCGAAGAGCCGGTGACCGTCGCTCACGGCCCACCTCCACGGTCGCTCCCACGGACCACCCGCGTATCGTAGCGAGCGATGATCGAGGCGCGGTTCGACGACCTCACGACGCGTGGCGCGTCGTTCCGACTGGTCGGCCCGGTGGGCGTCGTCGAGGCACGTCGGGCCGACGAGGTGGCCGAGGTCCTCGCGGCCGTCGAGTCGTCCGCCCAGCGGGGGCTGTGGGCGGCCGGGTTCCTCGCCTACGAGGCGGCTCACGGTCTGGACCCGGCGCTGGCGGTTCGCGCACGCGAAGCTGACGATCCCTTCGCCGACCTGCCGCTCGCATGGTTCGCCCTCTTCGAAGGGCGAGAGCCCACGACCCTGCCGGAGCCGCGTGACGACGGGGCCGCCACCGCCGATACCTGGCACCCCTCGGTGGATCGAGCGCGCTACGACGCGGCCATCGCCACGATCCGAGAGCGGATCGAGGCCGGCGACACCTACCAGGTGAACCACACCTTTCGATTGCGGTCCACCGTGCGAGGCGATGAACGCGGCCTCTATCGGGACATGTGCTTCTCGCAACGAGGTGCCTACGGTGCGTACCTGAATGCGGGGCGCTACCGGATCTGCTCCGCGTCACCCGAGCTGTTCTTCGAGTGGAACGAGGGCCGATTGACGACGCGCCCCATGAAAGGCACCGCGCCCAGGGGACGCTGGCCCGCCGAGGACCGGCAGATGGCTCGGCACCTCGAGACCTCAGCGAAGGATCGCGCGGAGAACGCCATGATCGTCGACCTCCTTCGCAACGACCTCGGGCGTGTCTCCCGAGCAGGCAGCGTCGCATGCAGCGAGATGTTCGCGGCGGAGCGCTACGAGACCGTCTGGCAGCTCACCTCGACGGTGACCTCCCAGGTTGAGCCCGGCATCGGCCTCGGCGACGTGATGGCGGCCCTGTTCCCCAGCGGTTCGGTGACGGGGGCGCCGAAGGTGCGCAGCATGGAGATCATCGCCGGCTTGGAAGAGTCGCCGCGGGGTGTGTACTGCGGAGCGGTCGGTGTCCTGGCCCCGCCCGGTCACGGCCCGACCGCCAGGTTCAACGTGGCCATCCGCACCGTCACCGTGGACTCGATGAGTGGCGCGGCCGAGTACGGGGTCGGGGGCGGCATCACCTGGGATTCACGCGCCGGTGACGAATACGAGGAGACCGTGGCGAAGGCGCGGATCCTCACGTCGCGCCGTCCCCGGTTCGAGCTGCTGGAGACGCTGCTGCACGAACCCGGATCGGGGTTCGGCCGCCTGGATCTGCACCTCGAGCGTCTTCGCGGCTCCGCCGCCTACTTCGGCTTCGGCTACGACGGGGCCGCCGTTCGAGACGCCCTTGCGAGCGCCGCGATGTCCGTGCCCGATCGCCCGGCGCGCGTGCGGCTGTTGCTGGATCGTGAGGGGAAGATCAGCACGAGCGCCGTGCCACTCCCGTCGCGTCCCGAGCCGGTCCGGATCGTCGTGGACGACCGACCGGTCGACCCCCACGACGTGCTGCTCTTCCACAAGACCTCGCTGCGCGAGCGCTACGAGCGGGCCCGCGCCCGGCATCCCGACGCCGATGACGTGCTGTTGGTGAACACCCGCGGCGAGGTCACCGAATCCACGATCGCCAACCTCGCGGTGCTGCTCGACGGACGATGGGTGACCCCGCCGGTGGACGCCGGGCTCCTGCCCGGCACGCGGCGCGCGGCGCTGCTGATCGAAGGGGCGATCGAGGAGGCAACCCTGCGGCCGGAGGATCTCGCCAGAAGCTCGGAACTGCGGTTGTTGAGCGCCACCGCTCCGTGGCGGCGGGCCGTCCTCTAGTCCGCCTCGGTCGGCGCAGGACGCTCGGCCGAAGGGGCCTCACCCGGGAAGGTGTAGGGCCGCATCCGGTCCTCGTCGAGCGGGCATTCGCAGAGCGGGCACCGGGGCGGGTCGTCGCAGACGAGCACCGTGCGCTCGCAGAACGGGCACTCGCTCTCCCGCATCGCGGGAGGTTCTGAGATCTCGTTCATGGAGTCGTTCCGCTCGGGGGGAGCGGCCTTCCCCCTCATCGGCACATCTCGGGCGGGCCTTGACCTGCACGAAAGCCCTCCCCCGCACGGGGGAGGGCTCCGGTGTGCCTTCGTGGTCAGGGACGGGATCGCTCGGTCAGGCCGCCTCGTCGCGGCGCTTGCGCTTGCCGCGGGGGATGTAGGCATGCACGGGTTCATGCTGCCAGCAGTGATCCCACTTGCTGTACATGGACAGTTTGGTGTCGCAGCCGGGGGCGGCGCACACGCGACCCTTGGCGAACGTCTTGTTCGGGCGAGGGAGCGTCCGCACCGAGCCACCGCGGTAGGTCTCCTGAGCCACGTTCCTCACATCCTTTCGGGGCTCGCCTTCTCGGCGGGCGTGCTACGTGGCGAGCCTCGCTGCGTATACGAACCCACCCGCCTGCCGGTTCATTCCGGGCACTCGACGGCGGGCCGTGCAGAGCTTTCTGGTGGGAAACCCGTGGATCAGGCGTCCTCGAGGCGGGTGACGAGCGCCGCCGACGACGAGGTGAGCTGGACGACGCGGGGGGTGAACCCCAGGCTCTCCCAGAAGTCCATGGCTCCCTGGTTGGGCGCGAAGGTCTTCAGCTCGACCCACGGGATCCCGCCCTCGCTGGCGAATCTGGCCGCCTCGGCTACCAGGGCGCGTCCGACCCCGCGCCCGCGGAAATCCGAGCGCACCACGACGCCGGAGAGCTCCAGCGCCCGCTCGTCGGAGAACCGCGACGGTGTCCGCGCCTCGGCGTAGGCCATGCCCACGAGCTCGTCCCCCTCCTCGGCCACCAGCGCGATCTGTTGATCGCTGGCGATCGCGGCCCGGTACTTCGCGCCCACCTCGTCGTAGAAGCCCGGGCGGGGCGTGAACACGCGCCACTCCCGCTGCATCCTGTCCAGCTCCGCGAAGAAGCTGACGAGGACCGGCACGTCGGCCGCGGTGGCCCGGCGGACCCTCATGGCTCTCCTCCGAAGGACGGCGGCCGCCTGTCCAGGAAGGCCTGCATGCCTTCGAGCTGATCGGGCGAGCCGAAGAGCCCGCAGAAGAGCTCACGTTCCCGAGCGAGGCCGGCCGGCCCCGGAGTGTGCACCGCCGCACGGATCGCCTCCTTCGCAGCGGCCAGCGCCAGTCGCGGTCCTCGCGCGAACGCGCGCGCGTCCTGGATGGCGGCCGCCAGGAGCTCTTCGGTGGGCAGCACCCGATCGGCCAACCCGAGCTGATGCGCCTCCCCCGCGTCGATCTGCTCGCCGGTGTAGATGAGCCGACCGGCGCGGGCGGGTCCGAGCAACCGGGTGAGGCGTTGGGTGCCGCCGGCACCAGGCATCACGCCGATCTTGACCTCCGGCTGCCCGATCGTGGCGTCCGTCGCCAGGTACCGCAGGTCGGCTCCGAGCGCCAGCTCCAGGCCGCCACCGAGCGCATAGCCGGTGACGGCGGCGATCGAGATCTTCGGCAGGGCCTCCAGGGCATCGATCGCATCCCCCAACGCCGACACGACCGGGAGGATCTGCTCGGGGCCGAACCTCACCATCTCCTTGATGTCGGCCCCGGCGGCGAACAGGCGTTGGCCGCCCCAGAGCACCAGCGCTCCCACATCCTCGCGCCCCGCGGCCTCCTCGATCACCTCGCCCAAGCGCAGCCCCACGTCATGGGAGATGGCGTTCGCAGGGGGGCGGTCAACGCGGATCACGCCCACGCCATCATCGACCTCGAGGCGGACGAAGTCGTCCATGGTGGGAGCCTACCGTTCCGATGTGACCCTGGCGTGCACGATCGGGGCGACCGCCGCTCCGGACCGCGGTCCCGGTCCGATCCCACCTGAGCCCACTTGCACCTGCATGGCTTCGCTACACTGCCCGCCGATGGACCATGTGCACGCCACCGTCGGGATCGACAACGACGCCGTGATGGAGACGTTGCGGTCGCGCGGCCTGCGGATGACACCGCAGCGCCGGGCGATCGTGTCGGAGGTGCTTCGGACCCCGGGCCACATCTCCCCTGCCGCCATCGCGAGGACGGTCCAGGGGGAGATGCCGGGGGTGAACGCCTCCACCGTCTATCGGACGCTCTCGCTGCTCGAGGAGGTCGGCGTGCTCCAGCACTCCCACCTCGAATCGGGAGCGGAGTACCACCGCGCCGAGGAGGCCGCGCACGTCCACCTCACGTGCAGCAGGTGCGGTAGCGAGGACGCACTGAGCCTGGCGGAGGCGGACTCGCTGCACGGCCTGATCCGTGCACACCACGGGTTCGAGGCCGATCTCACCCACTTCGCCATCGGCGGGCTGTGCCATCGATGCGCGAAGCTCCCCGCCGCGCTGTAGAGCCTCACCCGCCGAACAGGCCGGGCAGCAGGGTGTCCTTCCCCAGCAGGAACAACGTGCCGATCACCGTGCTGAACAGGGCCGTGAGCAGGGCCACCACCAGGTAGACGGGCCAGTTCCTGGATGCGCGCAGGAAACCCATGGCCGAACCGACGGTGATCAGTGTGTTCGAGACCAGGAGGCCGGCGATGAAGGTCGCCAGCACCAGCTCGCCCGCGAGCCGCCCGCCCGCCCCTGCAGCCGTGAGGAAGATGAGCAGCTGGGTCGGGGTCTCGGCACCCACGCCGTGGATCATGCCGACCCCGAACGCGGTGGCTCGGCCGTACTGCATCAGCTGATCGTCGGGCTCGGGGTGCTTGTGGTGGTGATGGCCCGGACGGCCGTGATGGCCGTGGTGCCACTCGGAGACCGGGATGTCCTCCGCGACCGCGACCGAGAACGATGTGTCCTGGACCGAGTGCACGTGCACCGGCTCCGCGTCATGGCGATGATCCGGGGGCGGCTCGGTGTCGGAGGCGGAGCTGCGCGCTGCGCGGAGCCTGCGGACGGTCGAGCGCACGCCCGAGAAGACCAACATCCACCGGCTGCGCATCCGGAACTCGCGGCCGTGCTTCACCAGACCCAGAACCACGGAGATCCCCAGGAGGATCAGCGTCACCCCGACGATCTTGGTCATCACGCCGTCGACGCTCTCGGGAAGGCGTTGGCCCAGGAGGATGGCGGCGGTCCCGATCAGGAAGACGACCAGTGCGTGGCCGGCCGCGTACACGGAGCCGAACAGGATCGAGCGCCCGCGATCCTCCTGCGTGCCGGTGATGTCGGTGATGGCGGCGATGTGATCCCAGTCGATGCCGTGCCGGAACCCGAACAGGAAGGCCGATCCCAGCAATCCGGCCCCGAAGGCGCCTGTGGCCGCCAGCAGCGTTGCCGTGTTCATGGAACAGATACAACCACACCATGCAACCTGCTGCACCTGCAGGCCCATGCAGAAGGGGCTCCTTGCCTCGTTCTAGAACACCGGGGTCTCCCGGTACTCACCGAAGACCTCCTGCAGGGCCGTCACGATCTCGCCCTCCGTGCAGCCGGCCCGGGCGCAGGCCACCAACGGCTCGATCAGGTTCGCATCACCCCGGGCATCCGCCACGAGGTCGGTGATCGCCGCCTGGGCGAGAGCGCCGTCGCGGGAGGCCCGCCGTTGCCGCACCGCGGCCACCTGCACGCGCTCGGCCTCCGGGCCGATCACCAGGGTGTCGATCGGCTCCTCGCCCTCCTCCACGAACCGGTTCACGCCCACGCGGGTGAGCTCGCCCGTCTCGTACCGCCGCTGCTCGTCGAAGGCTGCCTCGGCGATCAACCCCTGGAACCAGCCCTTCTCGATGCCGGCGAGGACGCCATCGAGCATCGATCCCTCCCCCATCCGGTCGATCTCGGCGAACAGCTCATCGGCCAGCTCCTCGATCCGGTCGGTCAGCGACTCCACGAAGTACGAGCCCGCGAGCGGATCGATGACCTCGGCCACGCCGCTCTCGTAGGCCAGCACCTGCTGGGTGCGCAGCGCGATCTTCGCCGCACGCTCGGTGGGCAGGGCCAGCACCTCGTCCAGGGCGTTCGTGTGCAGGCTCTGCGTACCGCCCAGGACGGCGGCCAGCGCCTCGAGGGCCGTGCGCACCACGTTGTTCATGGGCTGCTGCGCCGTGTTCGAGACTCCGGCGGTCTGCGTGTGGAACCGCAGACGCATCGCCGCCGGATCGGTCGCCCCGTAGCGATCTCGCAGCCACCGCGCCCAGATCCGCCGCGCCGCACGGAACTTCGCCAACTCCTCGAACAGGTCGATGTGGCTGTTGAGGAAGAACGACAGCCCGCTGGAGAACGCGTCCACGTCCAGGCCGCGCCGCTGCCCGAGCTCCACGTAGGCGAACCCATCGGCAAGGGTGAACGCGAGCTCCTGGGCCGCCGTCGCCCCCGCCTCGCGGATGTGGTAGCCGGACACGCTCACGGGATGGAACCGTGGCACGCGGTCGGCGCAGAAGGCCATGAGATCGCCGATCAGCCGCAGATGAGGGCGCGGCGGGAAGAGCCACTCCTTCTGCGCGATGTACTCCTTGAAGATGTCGGTCTGTAGGGTGCCATCCAGATCGGCCCAGGGCACGCCCTGGCGTTCCGCCGCCGCGAGGAAGAACGCGAACGCCACCACGGCCGGACCGCTGATCGTCATGGACGTGCTGATCTCCCCGAGGGGGATCCCGCGGAACAGCGCGTCGAAGTCCGCGAGCGAGTCCGTCGCCACCCCGCAACGGCCGACCTCGCCCTCGCTGCGCGGGTCGTCGGAGTCCAATCCCATCAGGGTTGGCATGTCGAACGCCACGGACAGCCCGCCCTGGCCCTGCTGGAGCAGGAAGCGGTAGCGGGCGTTCGTCTCCTCCGCCGTGCCGAAGCCCGCGAACTGCCGCATCGTCCAGAGGCGGCCCCGGTACATCGTGGGATACACGCCGCGGGTGAACGGGAAGGCGCCCGGATCCCCGAGCTTCTCCTCGGGGTCCCAGCCCGCCAGATCCTGCGGTCCGTACACCGGCCGGAGCGGCTCGCCCGAGAGGGTGGCGATCTCGCGAAGGCTCGGGTCGTTGGGCGGTGCCGTCACAGACCCTCCTCGGACGGGGGCGGCGGCCGGATCAGTCTGCGGAGGCGGCCGTCGCCTCTAGGATAGCCGCGGTGCGGTAGGGATCGACCCGGCGAGCGGCCAGATCGTCCGCGATCGCGGGTGTGGCGTCGAACGCCGCCGCCACGCGGGTGCGGAACGTCGCCGACACCAGCGACTCCACCTCCCTCCGCAGGCGCGCCCGGCGCCTGCGCTCCACGCCCCCGGTCGCCACCATGTGGGCACGGTGCGACTCGATGGCCGCCCACAGCTCGGCAACCCCCTCCTTCGACGGTGCGGTGGTGGTGAGCACCGGAGGCGACCAGTCCCGATGCGGGCCCATGCCCAGCATCTGGCGGAGGTCGCCTGCCGTCTGGCCGGCGCCGTCGCGGTCCCCCTTGTTCACGACGAAGACATCGGCCACCTCCAGGATGCCGGCCTTGGCCATCTGCACGGCGTCGCCCGCCCCGGGGGCCAGCACCACCACGGTGGTGTCAGTGGCGGCGGCAACATCCACCTCGGCCTGCCCCACGCCCACGGTCTCCACGATCACGTGCCCGTAGCCGGCGGCCTCCAGGATCCGCACCGCCTCCGGAGCCGCCAGCGCCATCCCGCCCAGGTGTCCGCGCGTGGCCATGGAGCGGATGAAGACCCCCGGATCGGTCGCGTGCTCCTGCATCCGGACGCGATCGCCCAGCAGGGCCCCGCCGGTGAACGGTGAGGTCGGGTCGACGGCCAGGACCGCCACGCGCTCCCCCGCCGCCCGCGCGGTGCGTACCAGCTCGCCGGCCAGGGTCGACTTCCCCACACCGGGCGCGCCGGTGAGCCCGATCGTGGCGGCGGTGCCCGTGTGTGCGTAGATGCCGCTGGAGAGGGCCGCGAGCTCGGGGGCGCCGTCCTCCACCAGGGAGATGGCGCGAGCCACCGACCGCCGCTCGCCCGCCAGCACGCCTCGGATCAGGTCGGTCACGTCCACGGTGCCGAAGCCTACCCGGCAGCGCCTCAGGCGGTGGAGAGCAGGCGGTTCAGGCGTGTCAGGAGCAGCGGGTGGCGGAGCAGGCCGCGGACGCGCACCCGCCCCTGCAGGATGCATCGCAGCACCTCCCGGCCGGCGGCGGTGAGGATGTCGGGCAGGCCCAGGCGCAGGGGGACCGCCGCCAGATCCAGCAACCGGCGTGCGTCCGTCGACACGTCGAGCTGCGCGTGCGGGTCGGTTCCGTTGGCGACCCGCACACCGCTGCTGGCGAAGTGGAGGGTGGCAGCGACACCGATGTCCGTGGCGGTGAGGGTGACGACGCCGGGCTGCAGCAGGCGCCGGCGGGGGGGGTCCCGAGCGAGGTTCTGCTCGATCAGGGTTCCCAGCATCGACGCGAGGCCATCCGGCTCGGCGTCGGCGAAGGTCACGCTCACGGCACCAGCAGCACCTTGGTCGCTTCGCGCCGGTCGAACAGGTCGTAGCCGTGGGCGGCCTGTGCCAGCGGCAACCGATGCGAGACCAGGGGCATCGGGTCCAGCCGCCCCGCCTCCAGCTCGGCCATGGCGCCCTCCCACCACGCGTGGACGGGACAGACGCCGCTGAATCGAAGGTCGATCGCGCGTGCCCACCAGACGCCGAGCTGCATGGACACCGTCTCTCCCGTGTACATGCCGACCACCACCACGGTCGCGCCTCGGCGGGCGACGTCGGCGGCGGTGTCGAAGGCGTCAGGATGCCCGACGGCCTCGATGACGATGTCGGCCCCGCGCCCACCCGTGACCTCGGCGACGGCCGTCACCGGGTGGCGCGCGGTGACGTCGATGGGCACGGCGCCCGCCGCCGCCGCCAGCGCCAAGCGCGCGGGATCGCGGTCCAGCGCCAGCACCTGCCTCGGGCCGCGCGTCAGCGCGGCCTGGACGGTGCAGTACCCGACCGGTCCGACGCCCACCACCGCCACCGTGTCCTGCGGTCCGATGCCGGCGATCGAGGCCGCGTACCACCCGGTGGTGAGGACGTCGCCGACGAACACCGCCGCCTCGTCGGTGACGCCGTGGGGGATCCCCAGCAGGTTCACGTCGGCGACCGGCACGCGGAGCCGCTCTGCCTGGGCGCCCGCCAGGCCGCCGCCGAACGCGCCCGCCCCCAGGTTGCGGAAATCCTCGCAGAGCTGCGTCTGACCTCGTTCGCAGAACCAGCATGCCCCGCAGACGATGTCGAAGGCCACGACCACGCGATCGCCGGGCGCGAAGCGCGTGACGGCGTCGCCGACCTCCTCCACCACGCCGACGGCCTCGTGGCCGATGCCCTCCCCCGGCGACATGGGCGCCTTCCCGTGGAAGAAGTGCAGGTCCGATCCACAGATCGCGGCGCACGTGAGTCGGAGCACGGCGTCGCCGGGCTCCTCCACCACCGGGTCGGACACGACGTCGACACGGACCCGGCCCACGCCGTCGAAGACGACCGCGCGCACCTCAGGCCTCGTCGGGGAACTCGGTCCGGATCTGCTGGGTGAGCTCCACGAGCTCGCTGGCAGCACGGACCTCGCGCACGATCGTCGGCAGGTCGCCCTCCACCTTCAGCTTGCCCTGCATCATGCCCTTGATCGGATCGAGGTCGCCGGTGACGACCTCCTTCCACCGGGAGTACGGCGCGCGGATCACGTAGGCGGCGGCTCGGCCTCGCTCGGGCGTCACCACGCCGCCTCCCCGACACTCGCCGTGCCAGAGATCGAGCCGTCCCCACGCATCCTGGGGCAGACCGCGGTCGGGCTCGGCCTCGATCAGGAACGCGATGTCCCCCTCCCAGTTCGCCGCGGCCTCGCGATACGAGGCGGAATCGCCGATCAGGGCGATCAAGGCCTGGAACCAAGCGTCGGTTGGGAAGGCGACCATGTCCTCAGCCCACCACCTTCAGCACGGTCAGCACCGTCACCAGGTTGAAGGCCGCGTGCGCGGCGATGTTGGCGCCCAGCGTGCCGCGCCACTCATAGAGGCCGGCCAGACACACGCCGAAGCTCCCGATGGCGATCTGCAGCATCAGGTTCGCCGCCAGGCTGCCCGCTCCGGAGTGGAGCAGCGCGAACAGCGCGCCCGAACCCAGGGCGCCGACCCAGAAGCCGTACCGATCGCGCAGCGCGCGGAAGAACAACCCGCGGAAGAAGAACTCCTCGACGACGGGGGCCACCACCACCACAGCCACCACGAACACGATCGCCGCCCACCCGTGGATGTCCGACCCCACCTGCTCGGCCGGCGTCACGTCATGGCCGACGAGCGCTCGGAAGAGAGGTTGCAGCACGAAGGTCACCAGAACCCCCAACGCGAATGTGGCGGCGATGCCGAGCGCGGCGCCGAGCGCCACCTCGCGCGGCAGCTCGCGGAGCCTCGGAAAGCGCACGACAGGCCGCCATCCCGGGTGCCGCCACGCCAGGTAGCCGATCAGCACCAGGAGCACGACGATCTGGTCCACGCCGTTCGCCAGGAAGTCGACGCCGCCGAGCCGCCCCGTGTCGGTGGGGCTCTGTCGGAAGGCAAGATAGACCCCGATGGCAGGGAAGGTGCCAAGCACCAGCGCGCCGAGCCCCACCAACATGATCTCCCACCACCGCCAGGTGGCCTTGGGCAGCACGTCGATGCCGATCCCTGCGCCCCCGCCGGGGGGCGGGGGCAGGTCCGGCCGAGGCGGGAGGAGATCGGTCACGAGGCCACCATCATCCCCGCTCGATCCCGCAACGACACGAAGAGGAGCCCCCCCAGCGCCGTCCCGAAACCCAGGCCCAGCGCCGCCACTCCCGTGTCGTTCGCCAGATAGGCGACGACGCTCCCCCACAGGATCGTGAGCAGCGCCTCACGCCAGCCCGGATGCCGGTCGAACGAGGCCCGGATCGGTTCGGGTGGGCGACGCACGACGAGCAGGGTCGCAACCACCCCGATCACCGGCAGGATCGCGAACGGGTTCCGCACGATCAGGTCGAACCCCGTCCCCAGCCGATGCACGACGGTCGACAGCACCCCCTCCCCCTGCCCCTCCACGAAGTTCGTGATGTGCGTGGGGGGCCCGGGGAGGACCCGGTTCAGGATCAGGACCACCACGAGGCCCGCGGCCGCCGTCACGACGCAGGCCAACACGGTGACGAGCGCACCCCGTCCGTCGCGCAAGCCCCACCACAGCCCGGCAGCCGCCGCCAGCGTGACGGCGGCCCCGAGATTCGCGCCGGCGAACGGCAGCCCGGCGAACAGGGCGGCCGCGGCCAGCAGCGCCACGCCCGCCGCCGTTCGATCCAGCGCGAGTGCCACGAACACGCTCGCCCCCAGCAGGAGGCTGATGTCCACGTTGGGAAGCCCGTAGAAGCGGCCGCCGTCGAGCTGGGTCCCGCCCAAGAACGTGTGGAGGGCCGCCGCCCAGGCCAGGGCGGCCTCCAGGACGAACACCGCCAGGCTCGCGGCGCCGAGCCAGGCCAGTGCGGCGAGCGTTCCGCGCCGACGCGCGACGGGGACCCAGATGGCGGTGCCGAGCGCGGCGCCCCCCGCGACGACCGGCAGCACCGTCGCGTACGACAGGTTCGGGAGGTGGCCTGCCAGCAGCAGCACGACCGCCAGGGGCACCACCGAGATCGCCGCCCAGGCGCACAGCGATCGAAGCCACGGAGAGACGGGGCGCCGTGACGCCAGCAGGGCGACGCCGAGCAGGCCCGCGAGGGTCACGTACACGCCCGCCGCCGTCTGGATCGGGACGGACATGCGGCGGTTGGCGAGGTACCGCCGGTACAGGTCGATCGGTGGCGGCGTGTCGACAGGAGAGATCTGGAACCCTCCCGTAGGACAGCTGGCGACGGCGATCGCGCACATGGTGGCCTCGATGTCCTGGCTCGCGACGACGCCGTCGCGCCGGGTGCTGTCGGACGTGAGCGACCGGGGCGATGAACCAGGCATCCAGATCGGGGGCCCGACGACCACCGATCCGAGCTCGTCGCCCGCGAGACCCGAACCGTCGGAGACGATCCAGACGGCGAGATGCGGATCCTGTTCGAGCTCCACCAGTCGTGTCCCGATGGCTGCCAGACCGTCGGCACCGACCCCAAGGTCCTCGATCGAGTACGAGACGTCCTGCGTCGCGGTGGTCGCAGCGAGCGCATCGCCGAGACGTCCCGCGTGTGCGAGCAGCGCCGCTCCTCCCGTCGTCGCCAGGTCTCGGACGGACGAGATCTCCAGCAGCTGCTCGAGGCTCACGTCGTGGACGCGCAGCACGATGGAGCGGTACGTCGGCTCGCCGGCGCGGGCTGAGACACCGCCGGTCCCGCCGACCAGCAGCAGCGCGGCCGCTGCGACGAGGGCGGCGCGCTTCACGGTCGGGTCGGGATGAGCTCCCGCTCGCGCCGGACCTCGGCGCCCAGGGCTGTCAGCTTCGCCTCGAAGTCCTCGTAGCCGCGGTCCACGTGATGGACGTCGGACACCTCGGTCACGCCGTCGGCCGACAGCGCCGCCACCACCATGGCGGCGCCGGCACGGATGTCCAGCGCGCGCACAGGGGCCGCCGACAGACGCTCCACGCCCCGGATCACCGCGTGGTGACCCTCGGTCCGGACATCGGCGCCCATCCGCACCAGTTCGTCCACGTACAGGAAGCGGCTATCGAAGACGTTCTCGGTGGCGATGCTGGTACCGGCCGCCGTGGCCAGCACCGCCATCATCAGGGGTTGGAAATCGGTGGCGAGCCCCGGGTACGGCAGGGTGACGAAGTCCACCGCCCGGGCGCGATCAGCCTGACGGATCCGCACGCCCGCCTCGGTGAGGTCGACCTGCGCGCCCATGTCGGCGAGCTTCATCAGGGCGAGCTCCAGGTGGTCGGTACGCGCGCCGATCAGCTCCACGTCGCCCTGCGTGGCCACGGCCGCCATCGCGAACGTGCCGGCCTCGATCCGGTCCGGGATCGTGGCATGGTCGGCGGGCGCGAAGGACGCGACGCCCTCGATCTCGATCGTGCTGGACCCGGCGCCGGCGATCCGGGCGCCCATCGATGCGAGGAACGCCGCCAGGTCGGCGATCTCCGGCTCGCGAGCCGCGTTGTCGAGCACCGTGGTGCCGCGGGCGGCGACGGCCGCCATCAGCAGGTTCTCGGTAGCACCGACGCTCGGATAGTCCAGTGTGATGGCCGTGCCCTGCAGTCGCCGGGCGCGGGCATGCAGGAAGCCGTGCTCCATCCCGATCTCGGCCCCCATCCGTTCCAGGCCTTTGAGGTGGAGGTCGATCGGCCTGGTCCCGATGTTGTCACCCCCGGGAAGCGCCACCCGGGCTTCGCCGCACCGCGCCAGCAACGGCCCCAGGACCACGATCGAGGCCCGCATCCGGCGAACCAGCTCGTAGGGCGCCTCGACCGAGGTGACCTCGGAGGCGTCGATGGTGACCCGATCCCCCTCCCAGCTGACGCCGAGGCCCATATGTTCCAGCACCTCGCCCATCGTGCGACAGTCTTGGATACGGGGCACCCGTGAGATCGTGCAGCGGCCCGGCGCCAGCAACGCGGCCGCCATCAACTTCAGCGCGGAGTTCTTGGCGCCGGAGACGGACACCTGCCCGGCCAGGCGCGTTCCCCCGGTGACGAGGAGTCGATCCATGGTCACCGATTGTAGGGCGCCCCACGCCGCCGTCCCGCAGGTGGCGCGTGCGGATGCGGTCCCCGGGCAGCGGAACGTGCCTACGAGCGGAGATCGACGCGCGCGGTTGCCTTCGCGAGCGCCTCCCTGGCCTCATCGTCGTCGTGGCCCTGCAGCTCCTGCTGCGCCCGGACGGCGGCGTCGAAGTCGATCTCGGACTCCAGCTCGGCCTGCGTGGCCATCACGTCCACCCGCGTGCCCTCCTCGCCGGAGGTGACGTGCATGAAGCCTCCGTCGACGATCGCCCGCAGCTCCTCGCCGCCCTCCTCCTGGATCCTGAGCGGCCCGACCGCGAGCTGGATCAGGAGCGGCGCGTGCCCACCGAGGATCCCCACCTCGCCGGCCACACCTCGAGCGATCACCATCTGAGCGGTGCCGGCCCACACCTCACGCTGCGGGGTCACGACGTGCACGTCGACCGCCACTACGCCGCCTCCATCGTCTTGGCCTGCGCCACGGCCTCCTCGATGCCGCCGACCAGCAGGAAGGCCTGCTCCGGCAGATGGTCGTACTCGCCCTCGCACAGCCCGCGGAACGACGCGATCGTCTCGTCCACGGGCACGTACTTACCCTCGATGCCGGTGAACTGCTCGGCCACGAAGAACGGCTGGCTCAGGAACTTCTGGATCTTGCGGGCGCGCGCCACGATCACCTTGTCCTCCTCGGACAGCTCATCGATACCGAGGATCGCGATGATGTCCTGGAGGTCCTTGTAGCGCTGCAGGATCTCCTGCACGCGCCGCGCGACGTCGTAGTGCTCCTGCCCCACGTAGCGTGCGTCCAGGATGCGGCTGGTGGAGTCCAGCGGGTCCACCGCGGGATAGATGCCCAGCGAGGCGATGTCGCGGCTGAGCACCGTCGTGGCGTCCAGGTGCGCGAACGCGGTGTGCGGGGCGGGGTCCGTGATGTCGTCGGCCGGGACGTAGATGGCCTGCAGCGACGTGATCGAGCGGCCCTTCGTCGACGTGATCCGCTCCTGCAGCTCGCCCATCTCATCGGCCAGCGTCGGCTGGTAGCCGACGGCACTGGGCATGCGCCCGAGCAGCGTCGACACCTCCGAGCCTGCCTGCGTGAACCGGAAGATGTTGTCGACGAACAGGAGTACGTCCTTGCGCTCCACGTCGCGGAAGTACTCCGCCATCGTCAGCGCGGACAGCGCCACCCGCAGGCGCACGCCCGGGGGCTCGTCCATCTGTCCGAAGACCAGCGCCGTCTTCTCCAGCACGCCGGACTCGCTCATCTCCAGGAACAGGTCGTTGCCCTCGCGCGTGCGCTCCCCGACGCCGGCGAAGACCGATACGCCGCCGTGCTGTTCGGCCTGGCGCCGGATCATCTCCTGGATGATCACGGTCTTTCCGACGCCGGCGCCGCCGAACATCCCGATCTTGCCGCCCTGCACGTAGGGCTCCAGCAGGTCGATCACCTTGATGCCGGTCTCCAGCATCACGGATCGGGACTCCAGCTCATCGAAGGGCGGGCTGTCGCGGTGGATCGGCCAGCGGTCGGCCGCGTGGATCTGGTCCATCGTGGTGTCGAGCGGCTCGCCAAGCACGTTGTAGACGTGACCCAGGACGCCCTCGCCGACCGGGACGCTGATCGGACCGCCGGTGTTGATCACCGGCGCGCCGCGCACGAGTCCGTCGGTCGGCTTCAGCGCCACCGTGCGGACCTGCGACGAACCGATGTGTTGGGCCACCTCGCAGGTGATCGTGGTGGTCTCACCGCCCAGGTCCACATCGACCGTCAGCGCGGTGTTGATCTCGGGCAGCTCGGCCGGCGGGAACTCTACGTCCACCACCGGGCCGATCACCCGCACCACCCGTCCGTTCACGTGCTCGTTGTCTGCCATCTCACATTCACTCCCCGGATGCCGACGACAGGGCCTCGGCCCCGCCGACGATCTCGCTGATCTCGGTCGTGATCTCGTCCTGGCGGGCGCGGTTCGCCTGCCGGGTGAGGATCTTGATGATGTCCTCCGCGTTCTCGGTGGCCGCCTTCATGGCCCGGCGCCGCGCAGCGTTCTCCGACGCCGCCGACTCCAGCAGTGCCGCGTACACCTTCGTGATGACGTACTGGGGCAGCAGGTGGTCGAGGATCTGCGCCGGCTCCGGCTCGAACAGGTACTCCGCCGGCACGACCCCGTCGTTGCCGCCCGACACCTCCTCCGCCGCGATCGGCAGGAACCTCTTGCGGGTCGCCCGCAGCGTGAACGCCGACCGGAAGTCGGTATACGCCGCGAACAGCTCATCGATCTCGTGATCGGCGAAGTCGCCGATCAGGACGCGCCCGATCTCCTCCGCCTTCTCGTACGTGGGAACCTCGCTGAAGCCCTGCCACGAGTTGCGGACGGAAACCCCGCGGAACCGGAAGTACCCGACCCCTTTCTTGCCGATCACGTACACCACCGGCTCCAGGCCACGCCGGCGGACCTCGGCGATCGTCTGCTCGGCGATCTTCAGCACGTTCGAGTTGTACGAGCCCGCCAGGCCCCGGTCGGAGGTGACGACAAGCACGCCGGCCTTCGCCGGCTTTTCCCGCTCCTCCAGGAGGGGGTGGGAGATGCTGCCCGACTGACGGGCGAGATCCTCCATGGCGCTCGTCAGCTGGTGCGCGTAGGGCCGTGAGGCCTCCACACGGGCCTGGGCCTTCACGATGCGCGAGGACGCGATCAGCTCCATCGCCCGGGTGATCTTCATGGTCGACTGCACCGAGCGGATCCGCCGACGGACGACGCGGAGCTGGGCGCCCATGTGCTACTGCGCCGGCGCGTCGGCCGCGTCGGCCTGCCCCGGCTCCTCCTGGGGCTGGTCCTGCGTCTGGGGCGTGGCCCGATCGGGCGTCTCGTCGTCGTCGGCCGAGGACATCCGATCCCAGCCCACGTCGGGCTTCACCTCGTCGGGCGGCGTGGTACGACCCAAACCCGACTCGGACCCGCCGTCGCCGCCGGTGGGCACGAACGTCTCCCCGTACGCCTCGATCGCCGTCTTGAGGGCTGTCTCGGTCTCGTCCGACAGATCACCGGTGGTGCGGATCGCCTCGAGGATCTCGGGGTTGCGCGTGTCGAGGTACTCGGTGAGACCGGTGACGAATCGCTTCGCGTCCTCCACCGGATGCGCATCCAGGTGGCCGCCGGTCGCTGCGTAGATCATCACGACCTGCCGCTCCACGGGCGCCGGCTGGTACTGCGGCTGCTTGAGGATCTCCACGACACGGGCCCCGCGTGAGAGCTGCTGCTGCGACGCCTTGTCCAGCTCGGAGCCGAACTGCGCGAACGCCTCCAGTGCGCGGAACTGCGCGAGGTCGATGCGCAGCCGACCGGCCACCTTCTTCATCGCCTTGATCTGCGCGGCTCCGCCGACCCGCGACACGGAGATGCCGACGTTGATGGCGGGCCGCACGCCGGAGAAGAACAGTTCCGGCTCCAGGTAGATCTGACCGTCGGTGATCGAGATGACGTTCGTGGGGATGTAGGCGGAGACGTCGCCGCCCTTCGTCTCGATGATCGGCAGCGCCGTCAGCGAGCCGCCGCCCAGCTCGTCGTTCAGCTTCGCGGCGCGCTCCAGCAGGCGCGAATGCAGGTAGAACACGTCGCCGGGGTAGGCCTCGCGGCCCGGCGGGCGGCGCAAGAGCAGGGAGAGCGTGCGGTAGGCGGTGGCCTGTTTCGACAGATCGTCGTACACGATCAGCGCGGCCTGACCGTCGTACATCCAGTGCGCGCCCAGAGCGGCCCCGGCGTACGGCGCCAGGTACTGGAAGGGCGCGGGGTCCGAGGCGGAGGCGTTCACCACGACGGTGTATTCCAGCGCACCGTTGTCCCGCAGGGTCTCCACGACCTCTGCAACGGTGGAGGCCTTCTGGCCCACCGCCACGTAGATGCACTTCACCGCCCTGTCGGTGCCCCAGTTCTCGCGCTGGGCGATGATGGCGTCGATCGCGACGGCGGTCTTGCCGGTCTGCCGATCGCCGATGATCAGCTGGCGCTGTCCACGCCCGATCGCCGTCATCGCATCGATCGCCGCGATACCGGTGTACAGCGGCTCCTTCACTGGCTGACGCGACACCACGTTGGGCGCCTGCACCTCGAGGTTGCGATGATCGTCGGCCTGGATCGGGCCGTCGCCGTCCAGAGGCCGGCCGAGGCCGTCCACGACCCTGCCGAGGAACCCGTCTCCGACCGGCACCGACAGGATGTTGCCGGTCTGCTTGACCGGGTCGCCCTCCTCGATGTGGGAGGACTCACCCAGGATGATGCAGCCGATCTCATCCTCGTTGAGGTTCAGCGCCACGCCGAGGATCCCGCCGGGGAACTCCAGCAGCTCATTGGCCATGGTGCGCGGGAGCCCGCTGACGCGCGCGATGCCGTCGCCGGTCTCCAGCACCCGCCCGACCTCCTCGCGGTCGACCGTGGGCGTGTAGCTCTCCACGTTCCGGCGCAGCGCCTCGGCGATGGATGCGGGATCGAAGTTCAATGCCATGGTCAGCTCCCCAGTTGCTGCTTCGCGTCGTCGAGACGGCTCGACACCGAGCCGTCGAACACCTCGTCGCCCACGTGGGCGATCACGCCGCCGATCACCGAGGGATCGACGACGTCCCGGACCTCGACCTCGCGGCCGGTGGCCGCCGACAGAGCGGCGGCGATCCTGGTCCGACGCTCCTGCGTAAGCGGCACGGCGGTGCGGACCTCGGCCAGGACGTGACGCCGGCGCTCCGTGGCCACCGTCGCGAGCTCGCGCACGATCGCGCCGAGCTCCTTGGCCCGTCCCGATCCGACGATGAACCGGGCGATGTTGCGGGTGACCGGGTGCGATCGCTCGCCCAGCAGCTCGTCGATCACCGCCTCCTTGTTCGCCACCGGCAGCGCCGCGTCGGTCAGCGCCTCACGCAGAGCCGTGTTCTGCTCCACCGCGGCGGAGAAGGCGAACAGCTCCTTCTCGACGGCGTCGAGGGCCCCTTCGGCCTCCGCGACGGTCAGCATCGCCTGGGCGTAGCCGTGCACGAGGTCTGCGCCGGCCACGGTCAACCCTGTCCGTTCCCGCCGGAGGAGACCTCGTCGATGTAGCGGTCGATCAGCCGCTCGTGCGACGAGGCGTCCAGGGACTCGCCGACGACACGGCCGGCCAGATCGACGGCGATCTCCGCGACCTGCGCCCGCAGTTCCTGGAAGACCCGGTCGCGCTCCGCACGGATCTCGTCCTGGGCCCGGGCCACGGTTGCCTGCGCCTCCTCCTCCGCCTTCGCCTGCACGTCGTGGCGCAGCTGCTCCGCGGTCGTGCGCGCCTCCTCGATGATGCGTCCGGACTCCTCCCTGGCTCCCGCCAGCTGCTGGCGGTAGTCGGCGAGGATGCCGTCGGCCTCGGTGCGGGTCTGCTCGGCCCGCTCGAGCTCGCCCTGGATCTTCTGACGCCGCTCCTCCAACAGGGCGTTGATGCGTGGCAGCACCCACTTCGACATGAAGAAGAAGAGGATCGCGAAGGCGATGGCGCCCACCACCAGCTCCTGCCAGTGTGGGTAGAGGTCCTTCTTGTCGTTGAGCGGTTCGACCGCCGCGAGCAGGGCGAGGATCGTTGCCACCACGGTTGGCTCCTCTCCCTAGATGATGAACGAGAACGCGATGCCGAACAGCGCCAGCGCCTCGATCAACCCGATGCCGATGAACATGGTGGCCCGAACCTGGCCGGCGTACTCCGGCTGACGGGCCATCGCCTCCACGGACTTCCCGATCAGCACGCCGAGCCCGATGCCCGGTCCGATCGCGGCCAGCCCGATGACCAGCCCTCTGCCGACCGTCTTGATCGAGTCGAGGTCTCCGGTGACCTCAGCGAGCATACGCAGCATCCAACGCCTCCTTCGTCAATGTTCCTCCGCCATCGCGCCGCCGATGTAGGAGGCGGTGAGGATGGCGAAGATGAACGCCTGCAGTACGGACACGAAGATCTCGAAGCCCACCAGCGCGACGGCGAGGGCGAACGAGAACGGGGCGACGACGATGAGCAGTCCCCCTTGCAACAGGGCGATCGTCCCCAGGAAGAAGACGGCCAGCAGGAAGTGCCCTGCCAGGAAGTTCGCCCACAGTCGAACCGACAACGTGACCGGCCGGATCAGGATGCCGGTGACGAACTCGATCGGCACCAGCAGCACGTACAGGATCGCCGGCGCACCGGGCGGGAAGAGCACGTGCTTCATGTACCCCACGAAGCCGTGCTTCCTGATCCCCACCACGTTGTAGGTGACCCACGCCACGATCGCCATGACCAGCGGGAACGCGATCCGGCTGTTGGACGAGAAGTTGATGCCGGGTACCACCTCGAAGATGTTCCAGAAGAAGATGGCGAAGAACAGGGTGGCCAGCAGCGGCATGTAGCGATCGGCGTCGGCGCCCAGCATGGGCACCGCGATGTTCTCGCGGACGAACGAGACGCCGATCTCGGCCATGCTCTGGAGCCGCCCGGGAACCACGCTCGGCCGCCGCAGCGCCAGGAAGAAGAAGGCCACGAACAGCACGAACCCGAACAGCACCAGGAAGAAGATGAAGTTCATGCAGAACGGCACCCCGCCGATCTGCACGGACGGGCCCCAGCAGGCCCACACGAAGTCCTTCGTCGTGGGCGGCTCGAAGACAGCCAGGATCGGCACCAGTCCGATCACCGGCGCGCGTCCCCTCCGGCCGCCGGGAAGCTCCACAGGTCGGCCTGCATGCGGCCGGAGAGCAGCTTCATCTCCACCCCCAACAGGGCGATCGTCGCCGGGACCAGCGCGGCCACGAACGCGGTGACCGAGAACCACGCGAACTGCTGCAGCACGAGGATCACCACGACGATGACCGCGAGACGAAGGACGAAGCCGCCGAGCCCGACCGCGTACAGCACGACCGGGGAGATGCCGGCCGCCCACGCCAAGGAGGACCCATGGGCGAGGAAGTTCAGGTACACGACCGCGATCCCGATGGCCGCCGACCAGCCGGTCGCCGGGGCGTCGAGGAGCGTTCCGATGACGAAGGCAGCGGCCGCCACGGGGAGCGCGAACGGCGAGATCCGCCGGATGAGCTCGCGCTCGGGCTCAGCTGCCGTCACCCTCTCCCCTCCCGTATCGCAACCAGACGATGTAGGTCGCGCCGGCCGCGCCGAGCACGAAACCGGCCGTCACGAACACGTGCTGCGTGCCCAGCAACCGGTCCAGCAGATACCCCAGACCACCCCAGGCGGCCATGCCGCCGATCATGGTTCCGGTGATCGCCCAGCCGGTCGCCATGCCGCCCCAGGACTCGTTCCGCTGATCCCTGGGGGCCATGGGCGTCACAGTATAGGCGGGGGGATCGCGCAACGTCAAAGTCGTCGAAGGGTCGTTTCCGCAGGTCAGAGGCCATTTCAGCGAGACCTTGTGAAAGCTTTCACGAACTCGCTGCCGATCCCCTGCAGAGGTGCGGGCCCGATCAGGCCTTCGACCGGCGAGCGAAGACGAGGTTCCCCCCTGCCAAGAGAAGGCCCACACCGAACAGGATCGACCCCCAGACATTCACCTGTGGCGGCACGCCGAGCTTGGTGGCGCCGTACACCCACGTCGGGAACGTGTTGGTCTGCCCTCGCACGAAGTTCGTGATCACGAAGTCGTCCAGCGACAGGACGAACGACAGCAGGAACCCCGCTACGATGCCGGGCAGGATCAGCGGCAGCGTGACCTTGAAGAACGTGATGATCGGCGGCGCGAACAGATCCTGAGCGGCGTCCTCCAGGGAGCGGTCGAGGCCCTGCACGCGCGCCCGCACCGTGATGGCCACGAACGGGATCGAGAAGGCGATATGGGAGACCAGGATCGTGGGATATCCGATGAACACCGTCAATCCGGCCGGGTGGACCACGTTGGTCTGCACGAACAGCGTGAGCAGGGCGGAGCCCAGCACGATCTCGGGGATCGCGATCGCCAGGAACACCACGAAGTTCACCAACGACCGCCCGCGGAAGGGATAGCGCCCCAGCACGAGACCGATGAACGCACCCAACCCCGACGCGATCAGCGAGGCCGGGATCGCGACCTTGATGGAGGTCGCCAGCGCCGTGTTCAGGTCCCCGAACTCGCGGTAGTTCCTCCACCAGTTCAGCGTGCAGCACGTGAACGCCGGGACCTGCCGCTCGCCCCGGATGTTGTTGAAGCTGTACAGGATCATCAGGAAGACCGGGCTGGCCAGGTAGACGATCATCGCGATCGTGAACACGGGCAGGATGTAGAACGTCCACCGGTGGCGTTTCACGCGCAGCGGTGGCAGATCCGGGACCATGGCCTGCCGGGGAGCGGTGGCGACACTGCTCATGCCGAGGCCGCCGCTGCCAGGGCGTCGTTCTCGGTGCCGAGGATCCGGGCATAGATCAACGCCAGGACCAGCATGCCCAACATCAGGATCACCGACAGCGCCGCGGCGTCGGGGTACTGATTCTCGGTGAGGAACTTGGATTGGATGATCTGCCCGATCATGAAGGTACGGGAGCTGCCCAGAACCTGGGAATTGACGTAGTCGCCGGTGGCCGGGACGAATGTGAGGATCACCGCCGCGAACAGGCCCGGGAACGATAGCGGCAGCACGACCTTGCGGAACGCCTCGGCCCGGGTGGCGTACAGGTCCTTGGCCGCCTCCACCAGCCGGCGATCGATGCGATCGAGGGAGACGTAGAGGGGCAACGCCGTGAACGGCAGGAAGTTGTACGTGATCCCCGCGATCACCGCCACCGGGCTCGCCAGCACACGGAAGTTCTCCGGGATCAACCCCATGTTCTTGAGGGGTCCGAACAGCAGACCGTTGTCGCCCAGGATGAACTTCCACTGCACCGTGCGGATCACGAAGGACACGAAGAAGGGCACCAGGATCATGAAGAACAGGGTGGACTTCCATCGGCCGCCGTAGAAGGCGATCCAGTACGCCATCGGGTACGCCAGCAGGATCGCGATGGTGGTGGCGATCCCGGAGTACGCCACCGACCTCACGTAGTACGACTTGTACTGGGAGAACACGTCGGGGTAGTTCGAGAACTCCCACGTGAACCGGAAGCCGCCGGACAGGATGCCCCCCGACTGGAGCGATGTGTACACCACCAACGCCAGCGGCAGGATGAAGCCCACGACCAGGTAGAGGCCGCCCGGCGCGAGCAGCGCGTACGGGACCATCCTGCGCCGACGCCCGAGCGTCCGGTCGCTCCGTTGCGGGGGCGGCCCGGACGACTCGGGAACGACGACGGTGCTCATCTGGGCGGGATCCGTCCGCTCACTCGGAGATCGGCAGGAAGATCGAGTCCCACTCCGACCGCTCGTCGTCGGTGGTCAGCTCGCGCGCGAACGACACCTTGGAGAAGATGGTGTCGTCGGGCCACAGGAGCGGGTTCTCCGCCATCGCCGCCAGCGCCGTGGCCGTGTACTTGTCGGGCTCCTTCTTCGCGTGGGCCCCGATCAGATCCTGCACCGCCGGCACCGGCGACATGTACACCACCCACTCGGTGATCAGCTGCGCGATCTCCGGCTTGTAGACGTAGTCCATGAGCTGCAGCGCTCCGGCGGGATTGGCGGAGTTGGCCGGGATCAACATGTTGTCGACCCACAGCAGGGCGCCGCCGCCCGGCGTGGAGGCCCCTGGATCGGGCACGATGAACTCGAACGGATATCCCTCCCAGAGCTTGTAGTAGAGGACGTCGCCCGACCACGCCATGGTGGCCTTGAGGTTCCCCGCCACGAAGTCGTCGATGTAGCCCTGGTCGTAATACACCCGGACGGTCCCGGAGTCCTTCTGCATCTGGAGCCAGGCGGCGGCCTCTTTCCAGTCGTCGGGCGTCGAGGTCTTCGGGTCGATGCCCAGGTTGATCATGACGACGTCGGGCATATCCGCCTTCAGCATCCCGACGGAGTTGGTCCCGACGACGTCGGGGTTGGCCAGGTCGTCCAGCGAGGTGACCGGCCGGGACACCTCCTCGGTGTTGAAACCGATCCCCGTGAGGCCCGACTGCCACGCCATCGAGTATTTGTTGCCGGGGTCGAAGTCCGGGTCCGTAGCGAAGTCCGCCGCGTTCGCGTCGAAGTTCGGACGCAGGGACGGGTCCAGCGGGGTCACCCAACCGTTCTGGGTGAGGTTGATGAACTCGCGACCGTTGGTGATGACGATGATGTCCCAGCCCGTGTCCTGCCCTGCCTGCAGCTGGGGCAGGAGCTCACCGAAGAACGACGCGTTGTCGTTGATGACGGTCTCGTACTTCACGGTGATGCCGGTGTCCGCCTTGAACGTGTCCAGGGAAGGGTGGTACTTCTCGCCGGTGTCATGGTTCTTCGCGGTGTCGATGTACAGCGGCCAGTTGGCGAAGTTGATCTCAGTACCGGGCTCGGCGCCGAAGTCCACGGAGGCCCCCGCGGCCGGCTCGACCCCGTCCTTGCCGGTGGTCGAGCTGGTGTCGCCGCCGCACGCGGCCAGTATCGACGCCAGGCTCAGCGTGCCTACGCTCATGCCCGCGTACTTGATCATGTTGCGCCGCGACATACGCCGCTGCGTCA
>JBDUEF010000002.1:0-50483 GCA_040002535.1 Actinomycetota bacterium
TCCACACCGTGCCCATGCCCTTCGCGATGGCCCACGCGTCTTCGAGCAGCCCGCGTGGTCGCTGGTCGCCGGGGTCGGCCCGATCGGTGGGCTCGGCCGGCGGATCCGTGAGGTGATCGGTCACGTCTGCACCTCCCGGATCGTCCGGTTCGTGAACAGCGGCGCCAGCACCGAGGCGAGCGTCATGACCCCCAGCACGCCGGCGGCGATCAGGAAGACCGAGCGGGTGCCGAACCTGTCGGGCAGCACCACGACCGCACCGGTCACCATCACCCAGACCAGACCGAAGGGGATCAGCACCTTCCACCCGAACTGCATCAAACGGTCGTAGCGCATCCGCGGCAGCGAGCCTCGCACCCATATGTAGAGGTACACGATCAACGTCACCTTCGCGATGAACCACAGCAGTGGCCACAACCACAGCAGGAAGCCGGGGTGTGGCCCGCGCCATCCCCCGAGGAAGAGCGTCACCGCCACCGACGCCACGGTCACCGTGCTCACGTACTCCCCCAGATAGAACAGCGCGAACTTGATACCGGAGTACTCGGTGTGGAAGCCGGCGACGAGCTCGGATTCGGCCTCGGCCAGGTCGAACGGGGGGCGGTTCGTCTCGGCCAACCCGCAGATCAGGTAGATCACGAACGCCGGGAACATGGGGATCACGTTCCACACGCGGTCCTGGGCGGCCACGATCTGGCTCATCTGCAGCGACCCGCTGTACATCACCACCGCCACGAGCGCCAGGCTCATCCCCACCTCGTAGCTGATCATCTGCGCGCTGGAACGCACGGCGCCCAGGAGCGGGTAGTTCGAGCCGCTCGACCACCCGGCCAGCACCACGCCGTAGACCGTCAGCGAGGTCATGGCCAGCACCCACAGCAGCCCGATGTTGAGGTCGGCGAGCTGGAACGGCACGTCGCGCCCGAAGATGTGCACCTTCGTGCCGAACGGGATGACGGCGAACGCCAGGAAGGCCGGGAACATCGCCATCAGCGGCGCGATCGAGTACACCGTGCGATCCGCCTGGGTCGGCGTGATGCCCTCCTTGAAGAACAGCTTGATGCCGTCGGCCAGCGTGATCAGGATCCCGTGCGGCCCCGCCCGCATCGGCCCCAGCCGCGTCTGCATGTCTGCGATCACCTTGCGCTCCATCCAGATGTAGAGCATCACCGCGATCAGCAGCGCGAAGAACACAACCACGACACGCGCGACCAGCAGGATCCAGTCGAGCCAGTCCATCAGGCGTCGCTCCCCACCACGGCGGGCGTGACGTCGGCGGCGGCGTCGGTCGCCACCTGCTCGATGCGCGCGAGGGCGTGGAACGCCCCCGACAACAGGACGTTGGCGGCGAACCCAGGTTGGTTGAAGGGCACGAACGCGGAACCCGGGGCCACCGCGGCCGTCACGCGCAGCGGCAGCTCGGCCTCGCCGGCCGCGCTCCGCACCACCACGCGCGCGCCGTCCTGGAGCCCGAGGCTGCGGGCGTCCTCGGGGTGCACCTCGACGAAGGGCTGCTCCTCCATCGCCGCCTTCAGCTCGTCGGCGCGCTCCGACAACCGGCCCTCGTCCACGAGCAGGGGGTAGGTGAAGAGCATGAGATCGCCGTCGCCGGGCGCCGGCGGGGCACCATCCGCCTCTGCAAGAGCCGGAGCCGGAGCCGGGTCGGATGCACCCGGGGCCCGCGGTGCCAACAGGGCCCCCATCTCCGCCTGCAGCTCGTTCAGGGACTCCCAACCCAGATCGCCGCCCATCACCAGCGCCAGCCCCGTGAAGATCTCCCAGTCCGCCTGGGCGATGCCGGGTGCGCCGCGGACCGGACGCAGGCGCTGCCCCCGTCCCTCCCAGGTCGTGACGTGTCCCTCCTTCTCCAGGAACGCGGCGGCCGGCAGGAAGACGTCGACGTAGGGTTCCAGCGAGGCGAGCTCCAGGCCCTGCACCACCAGGTGCGGCACGTTCTGCAGCGCACGCCGTGCGAGCGCGGCGTCGGGTGCGTCCCGCAGCGGGTCCACGCCGATGCACACGAGCACGTCGATCTCGCGCCCGGCGCACGCCTCCAGGATCGCCATGGTGCCGCGCCCCTCCGCGACCGCCATGATCGGACCCCAGACCGACTCGATCTCGGCACGCTCCGCCGCCACCGAGAACCGCCGGCCGCCGGGCAGCAGCCCGGGATGCACGCCGGCCGCCAGTGCGCCCCGATCGTTCGCCCGACGTGTCACGTACGCGAACCGCGCGCCGGTGCGAGCCGCCAGTGCGCGGGCCGCCTCCAGAGCTCCCGGCTGGTCCGCCAGCCGCGGGCCGGCGATCACCACCGCACGGTCCCCCGCCTCCGCCAGCGCCTCGGCGAAGCCCGCCCCCTCGGCCAGCGCGGCGATCTCCGCGCCGGGAGCGACCAGCACGTGCTCGGCCACGTCGTGCAGCCGCGTGCGGCGCGGGTGGAGCACCACCACGCGCGCCCCGCGCGCCACTGCCTTGCGCAACCGCAGATGCAGGATCGGGACTTCCTGCTCCGCGTCCAGGCCGGCGACCAGGATCACCGTCGCACGCTCGAGGTCTCGGTAGGTGACGGCCCCGGGGTTGGCGGCCGCGGCCGCCTCGGTCGCGTCCCCGCCCGCGTCCCGCCGATGGTCAAGATCGTTCGTGCCCACCACGCTGCGGGCCAGCTTGGACAGCGCGTAGTAGTCCTCGTCCATCAACCGGCCGCCGGTGAGGAACGCCACGCGTCCGCCGGCCGCCCATCCGGCGACCCGAGCGAAGGCCTCGCCGAAGGACGCCGGCTCCAACCCCCGGTCGCGAACCAACGGCGTGGTGATCCGCTCCGGGGCGTCGGGGAACCGGAACGCGTAGCGGCCCTTGTCGCACAGCCACGCATCGTTCACCTCGAGGTTGTCGCGCGCGAGCTGGCGCACGACCTCCCCCCGGCGCACGTCGACCTTGAGGTTGCACCCGGCGCTGCAGTGGGGGCAGACGCTGTCCACGGTCGACAGATCGAAGGGACGAGCCACGAACCGGTAGGGCGTCGAGGTCAGCGCGCCGACCGGACAGATCTGCACGGTGTTGCCGCTGAACGGCGACGCGAAGTCCTCTCCCGCGGCGATCGAGACCTGCTCGGCAGCGCCTCGGGAATACAGCTCGATGAAGCGGTCGCCGCTGATCTGATCGCAGAACCGCGTGCACCGCGCGCACAGCACACATCGCTCGCGATCCAGGTTCACCAGCGGCGACAGCGGCAGGGGCTTGGCGAAGGTGCGCTTGGCCTCCACGTATCGGCTCTCTCCCGGACCGAACTCGAGAGCCTGGTCCTGCAACGGACACTCACCGCCGCGGTCGCAGATCGGACAATCGAGCGGATGGTTCATCAGCAGGAACTCCAGGTTCGCCACCTGCGCCTGATGGACCTGTTCGGAGGTGTTCTGGGTCTTCACCACCATGCCGGGCGCGACCGCCGTCGTGCACGACGTGAACAGCTTGCGCTGGCCCTCGACCTCCACGTAGCACTGGCGGCAGGCGCCCACCGGCTCCAGCAGCGGGTGGTCACAGAACCGCGGGATCTCGACCCCAACCTGCTCGGCGGCCCGGATGACGAGCGTGCCCTTGGGCACCGTCACCTCCCTGCCGTCGATCGTGAGCGTCACCTGGTCCGGCGCCACTACGGAGCCACCTCCAGCATGTCGAAGGGTCCGGTCGTGGTGAAGGTGACGGCGAGCGGCTCGGGCTCCACCATCGCGCCGGGGCCCCTGCCGGTCACCGGGCACCGCCCCTCGCGCACGTGCGCCTCGTACTCGTCCATGAAGTACTGGAGCGTGGAGGCGATCGGGCTGACCGCCCCGTCGGCGAGCGCGCAGAAGGACCGGAAGAGCATGTTGTTGCCCACCTCGCCCACCAGCGGGATGTCCTCGGCCCGCCCATAGCCGTCCTCGATCCGGCCCAGCATGCGAGTCGCCCACCAGGTGCCCTCGCGGCAGGGCGTGCACTTGCCGCAGGACTCGTGCGCGTAGAACTCCACCAGGCGGCGGGCCGCCTCCACCATGCAGTCGGTCTGGTCCAGCACGATGACGGCCCCGGTGCCCAGCAGAGACCCGGCCGCCGCCACCGACTCGAAGTCCAGGCCCACGTCGAGATGATCGGCGGTGAGGAACGGCGTCGAGGATCCTCCCGGCGTCCACGCCTTGAGCGAGCCCCCACCCAGGACGCCACCGGCCGGCCCCTCCAGCAGCTCCCGGAAGGGCGTGCCCAGGTCCACCTCGTAGTTGCCGGGCCGCTCCACCTTGCCGCTGACGGTGAATATCTTCGTGCCGGGCGCCTTCTCGGTCCCCACCTCCTTGAACCACGCAGCGCCCCTGCGCACGATGTGCGGGACGTTCATCAGCGTCTCGACGTTGTTGACGACCGTCGGCGAGGCGTACAGACCCTCCACGGCCGGGAAGGGCGGGCGCAGCCGCGGTTGCCCGCGGAAGCCCTCGAGGGAGCTCAGCAGCGCCGTCTCCTCGCCGCAGATGTAGGCGCCGGCGCCTCGGTGCAGCACGATGTCCAGGTCGTAGCCGGAGCCCAGGACGTCCGCACCCAGGATCCCGGCCTCGTAGGCCTCCTCGATCGCACGCTGCAGGACCTGTCCCTGCCACAGGTACTCGCCGCGGACGTAGATGAACGCCGTGTGGCACTCGATCGCGCGCGCGGCGATCGCCGTGCCCTCGATCAGGGCGTGGGGCTCGCGCTCGACGAGCTCGCGGTTGTTGCACGTGCCCGGCTCGGATTCGTCGAAGTTCACCACCACGTAGGTGGGCTTGCCGGTGTCCTGCGGCACGAACGACCATTTCATGCCCGTGGGGAACCCGGCGCCACCGCGGCCGCGCAGACCGGAGTCCTTCACCAGTTGGATCAGGTCCGGGCCCGATATCGCCAGCGCCGAACCCAGACCCTCGTAGCCGCCCGTGGCCCGGTATCCGGGCAGGGTGATCGCTGCGGGGTTCTCCCACTGCGCGGTCAGGACCTTGCGATGCTCGCTCACGCTGAGACCTCCGGCTCCACACCGGCCAGCATGCGCGAGGCCTCCCGGAAGCTCCCCACGGCCGGGCCACGGCTGGGCCCGGGCACCTCGCCGGCGCGCAGGGCGGCGATCAGCACGCCCATCCGCTCAGGCGTCACCCGGTCGTAGTTGGCGGAGTTGATCTGCACCGCCGGCGCGAACTCGCACACGCCTAGGCACTCCTCCTCGTGCAGCGTGATCACGCCGTCCTCGGACAACTCGGCGCCCGGCGGGATGCCGGCGGCCCGGTGCGCCGCCGCGTAGACGTCCTTGGCACCCAGGAGGGCGCACGACAAGTTCGTGCACACGCTGACGACGTGCCGGCCGGTGGGCCGCAGCCGCAGCATCGTGTAGAAGGTGGCGACCGCCTCCACCTCGGCGGTGCGCAGACCCAGCAGGTCGGCGACCTCCTGCAGGGCCTCGCGCGTCACGTTGCCCTGCACGGACTGTGCCAGGTACAGCAGCGGCATCACGGCGGAGCGCTCGCGGCCGGCGGGGTAGCGCGCCTTGATCGCCTCCGCCTGTTCGAGGGTCTCCGGAGCGAACACAGCCATCAGCGGTCCACCCCACCCATCACCGGATCGATGCTGGCGATGGCGGCGATCGCATCGGCCACCAGCGATCCCTCCACCATCGAGGCCGTCGCCTGCAGGTTCACGAAGGAGGGGTCGCGGATCTTCACGCGGTAGGGCCGGTGCCCGCCGTCGGAGACCACGTAGAACCCCAGCTCGCCGCGGGGAGACTCCACGGTCTGGTACACCTCGCCCACCGGCACCTGCACGCCCTCGGTCACCATCTTGAAGTGATGGATCAGCGCCTCCATCGACTCCTCCATGATGTGGCGGACGTAGGCGGGGTCGTTGCCGATCCCGTCGGGGCCCACGCTCAGCTGCGCCGGCCACCGAACCTTCGGGTCGGTCACCATCACGGGCCCGGGTTCCTCCAGACGGTCCACGCACTGTTCGATGATGCGCAACGACTGGCGCATCTCGTCCAGCCGGATCCGGTATCGCGCGTATGCGTCGGCCTCGGTGCGCGTGATGACCTCGAAGTCATAGGTCTCGTAGCCGGAGTACGGCGCGTCCCGCCGCAGGTCCAACGGCACACCGGCGGCGCGGAGCATCGGGCCCGTCACGCCCAGCGCCAGGCACTCCTGCGCCGAGAGCCGGCCGACCCCCTCGTTGCGCTCCCGCCAGATGGGGTTGTCGTTCAGGATCGACTCGTACTCGTCGATCCGCCGGGGCATCTCGTCGAGGAAGGCACGGATCCTGCGCTCGCCGTCCTCGGGAAGATCCATGATCACGCCCCCGATCCGCACGTACGCGGGGTTCATCCGAAGGCCGGTGATCGTCTCGAAGATGTCCATGAGGAGCTCGCGCTCGCGCAGGCCGTAGAGCATGATGCTCACCGCCCCGAGCTCCAGGCTGCCGGTGGCCAGCCACACCAGGTGCGAGCTGATCCGGTTCATCTCGTTGCACAGCACACGGATCACCTGCGCGCGCGGCGGCGCCTCGATGCCCAGCAGGCGCTCCACGGCCAGGCAGTAGCCCAGCTCGTTGAAGAACGGCGACAGGTAGTCGGCACGGGTGACGTAGGTGACGCCCTGCATCCACGACCGGTACTCCGTGTTCTTCTCGATCCCGGTGTGCAGGTAGCCGATCACCGGCTTGCACCGCACCACGTACTCGCCGTCCAGCTCCAGCAGCAGCCGCAGCACCCCGTGCGTGGAGGGGTGCTGGGGCCCCATGTTGATGATCATGGTCTCCTGACGGATCTCCCCGGAGGGAGCCACGCGCACGGTCGGATGGCCCTCGCGCACGCTCATGTCGCGGTCCGCCGGTCCACCGGCGGGATGAAGGCTCCGTGGAAACGCGTGTTCACACCGCCGAGCTCCTCGGTCTTCAGCAAGGGGTGGCCCTCCCACTCGTCGGGCAGCAGGATCCGCGTGAGGTCGGGGTGACCGTCGAACACGATCCCGTAGAAGTCGAAGACCTCGCGTTCCTGCCAGTTCGCCGTCGGGAAGATCGGGGTGACGCTGGGGATGTGCGGCGCGTCGTCCCCGGGCAGGCCCGCCTTCACCCGCACGCGGTGGTGCAGGGCCGTGGATCGGAGCTCGTACACGACCCACATCGCCGGCACCACGCCGGGATGGTGCGTGGCGGTGACGCAGGACAGGAACTCGAGGCGAAGCTCCGGATCATCCCGGAGAGCCTCGAGGGTCGCCGGGGCTTCCTGGGGCCCCACGAGCACGGTCACCTCTCCGCGGGCGAGCAGGACGTCGGGGTACCGCGAGCGGAGGCGGTCGGCGATCTCCTCGGGGCTCACCGGAACGTCTCCTGTGTCCGCACCTTCTCCTGCAGCTTCAAGATGCCGAACATCAGCATCTCGGGCTTGGGAGGGCATCCGGGTACGTAGATGTCGACGGGCACCACCGTGTCGACCCCCTGCACGATCGCGTAGTTCGTGAACATGCCGCCCGCCGAGGCGCACACCCCCATGGAGATCACCCATCGCGGCTCGGGCATCTGGTCGTAGATCCGGCGCAGCACCGGCGCCATCTTCTGGCTCACGCGCCCTGCCACGATCATCAGATCCGCCTGTCGAGGCGAAGCCCGGAACAGCTCCATCCCCCACCGCGAGAGGTCGTAGCGGCCGGCGCCTGTCGACATCATCTCGATCGCGCAGCACGCCAGACCGAACGTCGCCGGCCACATCGACTGCTTGCGGGCCCAGCCCACAGCTCGGTCGAGCGAGGTCAGCAGGACCCCCCGCTCGACCTCCTCCTCGATCTCCTCGGGCGTCTTGCCGAGCTGGATGCCCTCGAGCCGCTCAACGGGCACGCGCCACCTCCCGAACCGGCCCGGGGATGTCGGTGGCGTGCAGGTCGCCGGGCGGGCGCTCGGCCCGCTGCTCCTCCCACTCCAGACCGCCCTTACGCCAGACGTAGGCGTAGGCCACGAAGACCAGGCCGATGAACACCGCCATCTCCGCCAGGCCGAACAATCCCAGCTGACGGATGGTCACCGCCCACGGATAGAGGAAGATCGTCTCGATGTCGAAGATGATGAACAGCATGGCCACGACGTAGAACTTCACGCTGAAGCGCTCACCCCGGGGCAGGCGGACCGGGTCGTTCCCGCACTCGTACGGTGAGAGCTTCACCGGGTTCGGGCGGTTCGGCCGGAGCAGGTGCGAGACGCCCCGGGAGACCACGGCGAACAGGACCGCTAGCACCCCGAGCACCACCATCGGCAGGTAGTCCCTCAGCACGGTCGGCATCCTAGCCTCACGCGGCCTTCACCACTCGCTCGAGCACGTACATCAGTTTGTCCTGGATGTCGCCGTCGCGGCCGTCGGTGAGGTTGGTCATCAGTCGCATCGCGAAATTCATCACCACCGGGCGGGGAAGGAGGTGCTTGGTCGCCATCCCCATGAGGGTCGGCTTGCCGATGATCCTGGCGAATCCCCGTCCGATCGAGAAGTAGCGCCCGTAGCGCTCGCGCAACACCAGGGGGTAGCTCTGGGCGATGCCCGGACGGTGCAGGACCAGGGCGTCGTGGAGGAGCTCTGCCGCCAGCTCTCCGCACTCCATCGCGTAGGCGATACCCTCACCGTTGAAGGGGTTCACGGCGCCGACGGCATCGCCGACCAGCAGCATCCCCGGCACGGCCTGCGGGATCCGGTTCAAGCTCATGGGCAGCGGACCCGACAGCACACGCCCCTCGGCCGTCTCCTCCGAGATGCCCCACTCCGACGGCAGCATCGTGGCGAAGGCGTCGAACAGCCGTTGGGCGGAGATGTCCTTGAACCCCTTGAACGTGTTGAGCAGGCCCGCGCCCAGGTTGATCCGGCCGCCCGCGACCGGGAACAGCCAGCCGTAGCCCGGCAGCAGCAGATCCCCTTCCCACAGGTCGAGCCAGGACTCGAACCAGGGCCCCGGATGATAGGTGGCTCGGTAGTACCGGCGAGCGGCGATGCCCAGGGGACGCGACTCGTCCCGACGGACGCCCGCGGGTCTGGCGAAGCGGCTCCCGGCGCCGTCGGCGGCGATCACGTACCTGGCGCGGACGACGGTGGGCTCGACCGCGCGCTCGCCGGCCGGGCGGATCGTCGCACCCGTCACCCACCCGTCGCGGAACGTGGGCTCAACCGCCTCGGTCTCCTCCAGGAGCCGGGCACCGGACTTCGTCGCCCGATCCACCAGGATCTGGTCGAAGTCGTGACGGGTGCGCACCAGGCCGTAGTTCGGCCAGCTCCGGAGCTCCGGCCAGGGGAGCTCGATCGTGGCGGAGCGCGAGTACACCCGCAGTCCCTTCACGCGCTCGAACCCGGGATCGCCGGGATCCACCCCCATGCGCAACAACGCGGCGACCCCTCGCGGTGTGATGCCGTCCCCGCAGACCTTCTCCCGCGGGAATCTGGCCTTGTCCACTACGGTGACGTCCACGCCGTGGCGGGCCAGGTGATAGGCGGCGGCGGCCCCCCCGGGGCCGGCGCCCACCACCAGGACGTCGGTCTCCACGGCGTGTGGCTTCGTCACGGTCCGCGACCCCCCTCAGGGCTTGTGAAAAGTTTCACAAGATCGAGCCTAGCGGCTCGTGAAACCTTTCACAAAGGCTACGTCTGGCCCTGCGAGCTCGCAATGCCTTCTTGGGGCCACGCGTGGTCCCAGGTGCGCAGGGCCGTCGCCCGGATCCGGATGAAGCCCAGATCGGGGACCGAGCCGGTGAGGCGCTCGAACCCATCGCCGGCCAGCATCGACCGGTACTTCTCGTGCCACTCGGACATGGGCTCCCGAAGGTCGGGGTGCTCCGACCCGATCGGCTCCGCGAGCCCCTCCAAGCCCACTCCCGCGAGCGCCGTCCAATCCCGGCCGCGATCGATCACCACCGAGACTCGGGGGTCCCGCTCCACGTGCCGCCAGGTGGTGCTCCCCCGCCGTGTGGACACGAACAGGCCGTCCTCTCGCCAGACGAACCACAGCGCCGCGACGTAGGGGGCTCCGCCGGGGTTCAGCGTCGCCAGGCGGGCGGTGGCGAGATCGCGGAACGCCCGTCGGACGAGCTCGTCAACGATCACCGCATGGCGATGAGCCCGGCCATCGAGCGCAGGGACTCCACGGCGGTCGGATCGAGGACCTGTGGATCGAGGGCCGCGACGGCGGTGCTCACCAACGCGTTCACATCGTTCGTGGTCGCCGCATGCCGGCCGTCCCCGTCCATCAGGTCGTCGCGGAGCTGGAAGGCCTCTCCCAGCGGCGCGCCGAAGCGCCGTAGCCGCGTCTGCACGAGCGTGGTGGCGCCGGCCAAGGCCGCGCCCACCAGGAGGGGACCTTCGACGCTGTAGGAGCCGCCCTTGAGGGCCGCGATCCGGCGAGCCGCCGCCGGCTCCACCGGGACGACCGCGATGTCGAGGTACTGCCCGATCGCCATTTCCGTGCGCATCTCGTGGTAGGGCGCGAGAGCGCGGGCGAGCGCGGCCGCCGGGAACCCGGACTCCAGCAGCAGCCGGTCGGCCAGGACCGCGGCGAGGTCGCCCACCAGCAGGGCGGCCGACTCCCCGAAGCTGTCGGGATCACCGCTGCCCAGACCACGCTCGGCGGCAGCGCGGCTCAGGCTGGGCATCGTGGTCTCGACACCCCGGCGCTCCGACGTGCCGTCGATCAGATCGTCGTGGATCAGGGCCATGGTGTGCAGCAGCTCCAGGGCCGCGCAGGCCTTCGCGATCGGCTCACCGTCCACACCGCCCGCCGCCCGGTACCCCCAGTAGCAGAAGGCGGGCCGGAGCCGCTTCCCGCCGGCTCGCACCAGCCGGATCATCTCGTCGATCAGCAGGACCGCCTGTGGCTCCCGCCACTCCACCTCCTGGCGGCGAGCCGCCAGGAAGGGGTACAGCGCCCCGTTCACCCGGTCCACGACCTTCTCCATCTCAACGGAGGAAGGGGACACGGGGAGTGGACGTGCGGCGGCGGTCATGGGCGAAGGGTACGCCATCCCCCCAGCAGGGCGCCATGGGCAGAAGGTCCCCACTATCATGAGGCTCGCCGTCATGACGCGCCTCCAGAAGCTCGCCGTCGCCTCCGCCGCCACCACCGTCGTGCTGTTCACCGTCGGGGGCCTGGTGCGCGGGACCGGGTCGGGCCTGGGCTGCTCCGCGTGGCCCGTCTGTGAGCCCGGACGACTGTTCCCGTCCGGGGCGCTCCATTCGCTGATCGAGTTCTCGCACCGAGCGGTGGCGTTCGTGGCGATCGTGCTGATCGCCCTCACCGCCGGGGGGGCCTGGCGGGAACGACGTGCGCATCCCTCGATGGTGATCCCCGCGCTGACGGCCGTCCCCCTGGTCCTGGCCCAGGCGGTGCTGGGTGGCATCGTCGTGCTCAGCGAGAACGACCCGTGGTGGGTGACGGCGCACTTCGTCACCGCGATGGCGCTGATCGCCGACGTGGTGCTGGTGGCCGCCATCGCCGTTCGGGGCGATGCGGCGACCGGACAGGCCCGGCCCCGCGGGGCGTTCGCCCGGCTGGCCGCCTTCACCACCGGTGCGACGGGTCTCCTCCTCCTGGTGGGTACCTACGTGCGCGCCTCCGGCTCGCAGCTCGTCTTCACCGACTGGCCGTTGATGGACGGGCGGCTCGTGCCGGCCCTTGGCGGAGCGGCGACGGTGATGTTCGTCCATCGGGTCCTGGCCGCATCCACCCTCCTGCTGGTGACCTGGACGGCCATCCGCGCACGCACCCTGGCGGTCGACTCGCGCGATATGGTGCGCCTGTCCACGGTCGCGCTGCTGCTGTTCGTGGGGCAGATCCTCTCGGGTGCTGCCAACGTGTGGACCCGGCTCCGCCCCTGGGCGGTGGTGCTGCACGTGGCGTTGTCCGTGCTGATCTGGTCCACCCTGGTGGCCCTGGCAGCCGTGGCGCGTCTGCAGAGAACGGGCAGATCCGATGCGCAACCCGTGGAGCCCGAGCGTGCCGGGGAGGCGGACCGGGGCGATCTCCGCGAGACGATCGGTGCCTACGTGCGGCTCACGAAGCCGCGGATCGTGGTCCTGCTCCTCATCACCACCGTGCCCGCCATGATCCTGGCCGGCGGCCGGCTGCCGTCGGTGTGGCTCGTGCTGGCCACGCTGCTGGGCGGCTCCATCGCGGCGGGATCGGCCAACGCCATCAACATGTACCTGGACCGTGACATCGACCAGATCATGCGCCGGACCCGGAGCCGGCCGCTGCCCGCGCACGCGGTGACGCCCGAGCGCGCGCTCGGGTTCGGGTTCGTCCTGGGCGCGATCTCGTACCTGTTCCTGTCGATCACCGTGAACGTGCTGGCGGCCACCCTGTCGCTGTCGGCCATCGCGTTCTACGTGTTCGTGTACACGATGTGGCTGAAGCGCACCAGCGTCCAGAACATCGTGATCGGCGGCGCGGCCGGCGCCGTGCCGGCGCTGGTGGGCTGGGCCGCGGTGACGGGAACGGTAGCCGCGCCCGCGTGGATCCTGTTCGCCATCATCTTCATGTGGACCCCGCCCCACTTCTGGGCCCTGGCGATGCGCTACCAGCAGGACTACGCGGCCGCCGGGGTGCCGATGCTCCCCGTGGTGAAGGGCGAGGACGAGACGCGGCGTCAGATCTTCCTGTACTCGCTGATGCTGTTCGGCACCACGCTCCTGCTGGTGCCCATCGGCCGGATGGGACCGGTGTACCTGTCGACGGCGATCGTGTTGGGCGGCGTGTTCGTCTACCGCGCGCTGCGGCTCTGGCGAGATCCCGCGCCGGCGCGCGCCTGGGGCCTGTTCAAGTACTCGATCGTGTACCTGGCGGCCCTGTTCGGGTCGGTGGCCGTCGACGCGCTCACGCCGCTCGGCCGCCGCGTCGGCTGACCCGGGCGCTTCTACGAGGAGGGGGTCTGGGCAGCCAGCAGCTCGTCGAGCACTCCCGACAGCTGCTCGGCGGTGGTGGCGCCCGTGACGACGTACCGGATGGTGCCCCCGGCGTCGCTCACGTAGGTGTCCGGCAGGCCCAGGAATCCGAAGTCGTCTGCCCATGCACCGGAGGGGTCCTCGATGCTCGGGTACGTCACGCCGAACTCGTCGATCCATGCGCCGGCGGCCGCGCTGTCGTCCCGGTAGTTCACGCCGACGAACCGCACGCCCCTGCTCTGGTAGTCGCCCCATACCTGCTGCAGGGCAGGCTGCTCCTCACGGCACGGTCCGCACCACGTAGCCCAGAAGTTCACCACCAGCACGTGCCCCGCAGAGTCGGCGGCAGCAACGTGGCCCCCCTGCACGGTGGGTCCGGTCAGGGCGGGCAACGGCCTGTCGGCCGCCACCAGACCCAATCCATCGCTGGTACCCGTGCAACCCGCCCCCAGCATGGCGAGGGCCAGCAGCGGCGGCAGCAGACGCAGGCGCACGGCGTCACGCTAACAGCGGCTGGTGGCTACGTGCGGGTCACGGTGTCGCCGAGGTTTCGGCTCCCGGCGAGGTCGAGGCTCCCGCGGATGCGCCGCCCGTGGCGACCGTGATCTGCCCCATCATCGTGCCGGGATGGACGTCGCAATGGTAGAAGTACGTGCCGGCGGCCAGCGGCTGGACGTTGTAGGTGTCCCTGGCCGGGCCGGTGATGAAGGCGCCGCTGAACAGCGGGGTCTGACCGGTCACCTCCGCCGGATCCTGCGTGAAGATCGCGACGTTGTGCTGGATGCCCGTCTCCTGGTTATCGAACTCGAGGGCCACGGGCGTGTCGGCCGGGAAGGACAGGGTCGATTCATCGAAGCCCTCGGTGGAGGCCTTGGGCCCGGCGGCGAGCAACTCCGGCACGCCCTCGACGGCCTCCTTCTGCGGGCCGACGATGAGGAATGCCAATGCCCCCGTTACCAGTGCGACGCCGGCCACCACGCCCACCATCGAACCGATCGCGGGGGCCCCCACGCTCGGGCGCCGGGACACGAGGGTCGCCATCACCATGATGGCGATGGCGACGACACACGCGGTCACGGTGGCCGCGTTGTGGGAGATCGCCAGCAGGATCCGCGAGAAGCCGAACAGGACGGCGCCGATCACGGCCAGGCCGCCGAGGGGGATCAGGATCGGCAGCAGCAGGCTCTGCCGGTGTGAGGGTGAACTCATCGCGTCATCTCCGCTCTGATCTCCTTCTCGACGTCGGCGTACCGGAGCGCGTCCCAACCCTCTCTCCGTTCCCGGTCACCCCAGCGGAAGAAGACCGCCGACATCACACCCCACAGGATCAGCCCGCCGACGATCTTCATGATCAGGCCGGCGATCAGCTGATCGGTGAGTGCGTCCATGCCCCAGATCCGGGGGAATCCCACGTACACGGGATACAGGGGACGGGTTCCGAAGGTGAGGAACGACGCGGGGATCGTCGGCGCCAGCGACTGCAGGAACAGATACAACATCTGGCCGGGCGCCGGGAGCGCCGGCATCTCCGGCAGCGGCGAGACGATCGGCCACCACATCACCAGCGCCGACCCCACGATGAGGACGTGCAGGGCGAAGTGCGTGAGCTCGTCGGTCACCGCCGCATCGACCACGGCGGGCCAGTGCGTGAAGAACAGCACCGTGTTGAAGACCATCAAGGCCACCACCGGGCGGGTGAGGAAGCCCCAGATCACGCGGACGGCGCGGGGACGGAGCAGACGCCGCAGCAGCCAGGTCGGCATGCCGACGATCAGGAGCGGGGCGGCCACCAGCGTGAAGAGGGTGTGCTGGACCATGTGGACGCTGAAGAGGTACCGCTCCGCGAGGTCGTGGACCGGCCAGTCCGCTCCGATCCACAGCACCCCCATGCCCAGCAGGAACAGGCGGACCCGGCGACGGGGGGTTGGCTCCTCGCCGGCTGCTGGCGCTCGATCGTGCCGGCGAACGGCGATCAGGTAGACGCCCACGACCGACCCCAGCAGGAGCCAGACGTCGGGGTGCGCATGCCAGGCAGGGAGATCCATACGCCTATCTCAGGAACACCCTGGACAGCATGAGGACGATCAGGAACAGCGTCACGGCCAGTGCCACACCGGCCACGAAGAACCTGGCGTAGCGGCGGTCGTCGAACTTCAGGTGCATGAACCACATGACGACGATCGAGAACTTGACGATCGCGAGCGTCAGCAGGAGTGCGATGAGGGCAGCGCCGCCGATCGTGTACGAGGCCGCGATCTCGATGGCCGTCAGGAGTCCGAGGATCGCCCCGATGCGCACGTACTCCTTCGGGCTCGGGTGGGCGTGGCTCGTGCCGCCGGCGTACGCCCTGTCCGGACTGGGGTGTGGCTGCAGCTCCGACTCGGCCATGAGAGCTCCTAGGACGACGGGGATCCGGTGGGGATCAGGTACACCACGGTGAAGATGATGATCCAGACGATGTCGACGAAGTGCCAGTACAGCCCGATCATCTCGACGGGGAACGACGGATCGTCGGGGAGGCGGTCGGCTGAGGACATGCCCACGAGCGAGAGCAGCATCAGGATGCCCACCGTCACGTGCACGCCGTGGAAGCCGGTCAGCACGTAGAACGTCGTGCCGAACAGGTTCGTCGAGAGCTTCAGGCCCTCGTGGTAGAAGCTGGTGAACTCGTAGACCTGGCCGCCGACGAAGGTCATCCCCAGCAGCGCCGTCGTCAGCAGCCACAGCCGCATCCGCGCGATGTCGCGACGCTGGGCGGCTGACAGCGCCAGCACCATCGTGAGCGAGCTGGCCAGCAGCACGAACGACGACACCGAGGTGTACGGGATGTCGAAGACGTCGGCCGGGTACGGTCCCTCGGCGCTGGTCCCGCGGTACAGGAGGTAGGTGGAGATCAGGGCGCCGAACAACAGGCACTCGGAGGCTAGGAACAGCCACATGGCGAGCTTCGTGTTGGGCAGACCGGTGGATGTCTCGTGGGCCCCGCCGGACGCCTGATGACCGCCGCCGTCGTGGGCCCCGCCGTGCTCGATCGATGCCTGCGCCACGCTCGCTCCTACTCCGCCGAGGGCTCGAGAGCCCACCCGTAGAACGCGACCAGGACCAGGACCGCGCCCAGCCCGGCCATCCACCAATGGAACAGGACGCCGTAGCCCAGGAGGGGCAGCCCTGCGGCGGCGATGATCGGCCAGAACGACGGGTTGGGCAGGTGGATCCCGTGCCCGGCGTCTTCGTGGGCACCGGCCTCCGCGGCCGCACCGGCCTGCACCGGCACCAGTCGGCCGCTCTTGTCCTCGGCGTACTTGCGATGCCAGAAGTCGTCCAGCGCGTGGACCTGCGGGATCTCGGCGAAGTTGTAATCCGGCGGCGGCGAGGTGGTCATCCACTCGATGGTGCGGCCGTCCCACGGGTCGGCCTCGAAGGTCCTCGGCCGTCGGGAGCTGATGACCACGTTTCCGATGAACACCAGGATCGACAGCGCGATCAGGAAGGCCCCCGTCGACGACACCTGGTTCCAGAACGTGAGCCCCAGCGACGCCGGGTACGTGTACTCGCGCCGGATCATGCCCTGCAGCCCCAGGATGTGCATCGGCCCGAACGTGAGGTTGAACCCCAGCAACATGATCCAGAAGTGGGTCTTGCCCAGCCCCTCCCCCAGGCGCCGCCCGAACACCTTCGGCCACCAGTAGTACATGCCGCCGAAGAGGCCGAAGATCGCGCCGCCGAACAGCACGTAATGGAGATGTGCGATGACGTAGTACGTGTCGGTCTGCTGGTAGTCCGAGGGGACGACCGAGTGCGTGACGCCGGACAGGCCACCGATCACGAACATGGTCACGGTGCCGATGGCGAACAGCATGGGCGTGGCCAGCCGGATATCGCCGCGCCAGAGCGTGGCCATCCAGTTGAAGATCTTCACGCCCGTCGGCACCGCGATGATGGCGGTGGAGATGCCGAACGCCGTGTTGGCCACGGGGCCCAGTCCGGTTGCGAACATGTGGTGCGCCCACACGCCGAACCCGATGAACCCGATCGCGATGCCGCTGAACACGACGAACTGGTACCCGAACAGGGGCTTGCGGGCGAACACCGGGATGATCTCGCTGATGATGCCGAACGCCGGCAGGATCAGGATGTAGACCTCCGGATGGCCGAACAGCCAGAACAGGTGCTGCCACAGCAGCGGGTTCCCGCCCTTGGCCACGTTGAAGAAGTTCGTGCCGATCTCGCGGTCGAACAACAGCTCGAACAGACCCACAGTGATGATCGGCAACGAGAACGCGAGCAGCAGCTGGACGACCAATCCCATCCAGACGAACACCGGGAGCCGGAACAACGACATCCCCGGCGCGCGCATGTTGATGACCGTCACCGCCAGGTTGATCGCGCCCGCGCTGGAGGCGATGCCGGTGATCAGCAGACCGGCCGCGTAGAACGACATGCCGATCGTGGGATCGGTGGTGGAGTTCGGCGCGTAGCCGAACCAGCCACCGTTGGGCGCGCCGCCCAGGAACCAGCTGGAGTAGATGAAGGACCCCCCGAACAGGAACGCCCAGTAGCTGAAGGCGTTCAGCCGCGGGAACGCCACGTCGCGGGCACCGATCATCAGCGGGATCAGGTAGTTGAAGAACGCGGCCGACATGGGCATGACGACCAGGAAGATCATGGTGATCCCGTGCATCGTGAAGATCTGGTTGTAGGCGCCGGCCGACAGCAGCGTGTTGTCCGGCTTCGAGAGCTGGGTGCGGATCAGGAGCGCCTCGGAGCCGCCCACGATGAAGAAGATGAACGCCGTGACGCCGTAGAGGATCCCGATCTTCTTGTGGTCCACCGTCGTGAACCAGCTCCAGAAGCCGGTCGTGGCGGCCGGACGACGGAGCATGCCGCCGGCCGTGGGGCTCTGCACGCTCACGCTGGCCATCGCTCGCCTTTCCTCATCCCGCTCACTTCAAGCTCTGCAGGTACGCCACGAGGGCCTGGATCTGGTCGTCAGGCAGATGGTAGTTCGGCATGAACGAGCCCTCCTTCACCGCGGTGGGGTCGTGCAGCCATCGTGCGATGTCGGCGGGGTCGGTGTTGTCCAGCAGGCACCCGGCGAAGCACTTCCGGGATGCGAAGTGAGTGAGGTTCGGGCCGGCGATGCCCTGGGCGTCGGTCCCCTGGATCCCGTGGCACTGCACGCACGTGCCGCTCATGAACGTGTCGAAGCCGGTGGCGGCGAGCCCGCCCGTCGGCGTGATCGCATCCTCCTTCTGCCCGGCCGACCACGCCGCGAAGTCCTCGGGGGTCACCGCGCGCACATGCCACTTCATGATGGCGTGCGACAGGCCGCAGAACTCGGCGCACTGCCCCTCGTAGATCCCGGGGACGTCGGCCTGCAGCAGGATGTGGTTCTCGTGGTTGGGGATGGCGTCCTGCTTGCCGGCGAGCTCGGGCACCCACAGCGAGTGGATCACCGCGGCATCGCCGATCCCGCCCACGCCCGAGGTCACGGTGAGGTACACCACGCGGCCGGTGGGGATCACCAGTTCGTTGGCGGTGGTGATGGGACCCGGGGTCTCCGCGGCCGTCTGCATGTCGGCGTCGGTGTACTGGAACTTCCACCACCACTGCTGGCCGATCACCGTGACGTTCAGGGAGTCACTGGGTGGCTTGCGGGCGAGATCCCAGATCGTGGCGACGGTGGGCACCATCACGACCGCCAGGATCACGGCGGGCAGGATCGTCCACCCGATCTCCAAGCGGGTGTTGCCGTGGATCTGCGGCGGCATCCGGTCCTGCCCTGCGCGATGCCGATACTTGAAGACGAAGTACAGGATCACGCCCTCGACCAGCAGGAAGACCGCGACGGCCACGCCGAACACCGGGACGAAGAGGTTCTTCTCCTCGCGGGCGAAGGGACCGGCCGGCTGGAGTGTGTCCTGCGTGGCATGCGGCGCGCAGGCGGCGAACGCGATGGCGAGGGTCACCAGGCCCAGGACCCATATGACCTTCTTCCGCACGTTGCTCAGGCCTCCGGACGAACGTTGCCAGATCTCAGCACGCGAACTCGCGCACTGTATCACCGGCCTGCTGCGTGCCTGTCAAGACCAGGTCCCCTATTTCGCATAGCCGTGCAGCGACACGATGAACAGATTGACGGCGTAGTAGGTCACCAGGAGCGAGACGAAACCCACCAGCGCCACCACGGCCGCGCGCGTGCCCTTCCACCCGGAGGTGGCGCGGGCGTGCAGGTATCCCGCGTAGATCACCCAGGTGATGAAGGCCCAGGTCTCCTTCGGGTCCCAGCCCCAGTAGCGACCCCACGCCTCCTGCGCCCACACGGCGCCGGCGATCACCGCGAAGGTCCAGATCGGGAAGCCGACCGCGATCGTGCGGTACGCCATGCGGTCCAGCACGGCCGAGGGCGGCAGCACGCCTCGGCGGCGGCGCGCGGTGGTCTCGCCCACGGGATCGTCGGCCCCGGCCACGAAGTGAGGCGGATCGGCGAGGTCCTGCGAGGCGCCCATGACCGGCGGGACCGGCCGGCTCCCCAGCGCCGCCGCCTCACGGCGCTCGGCGGCGGCCTTCACCAGGTACAGGATCGTCAGCACACCGCCCCCCAGGGCATACAGCGACGATCCGACGATGGCCGCCAGCACGTGGATCTTGAGCCAGTACGAGTTCAGCGCGGGCACCAGGGGACCGGGCGCCACGTAGAAGCCGAAGATACGGGCCACCCCCATCGTCACGGCGGAGAAGATCAGTGGGAAGGCGCCCAGCGTGCGGACCTTGTACACACCCTCAACGATCACCAGGTAGCCGAGCACCACCAGGAAGGCCAGCAGTGACGAAAACTCCCACATGTTGCCCCAGGGCACACGTCCGGCCGCCACCGTTCGCGCCACGATCGAGGTCAGGTGCATCCCCAGACCCACGACCGTCACCGCGCGGGCCGCCGCCCACGCTGCGTTCGTGCGGAAGCCCAGATAGATCGCATAGCCGACCATGGCGACCAGGTAGGTGAGGACCGCGGCGTCGAACAGACGGTCGGACAGGCGAGCCCATTGGAGGGTCGTCATCGCCGTCATCGTGCTCCCGCCCTCTCCGGCTCCACAGCCACGGGCTCCCCGCAGACCCGCGCCAGCTCGTCGACGAGCTTGGCGAACTCCTCCTCGAACTGCTCCTTGCGTTGCAGAGCGAGCCCGCCGACGCGCAACAGCGTCGCGTCGCCGTCGGGCTTCGCGCGCACCCAGACCTTCCGGCGGGACGTGTAGAGCGCCGGCATGAGTCCGAGCAGGATGAGGATAGCGGCGACCAGGACGATCCACACACCCCGGTCGCGGCTCACCTGGAACACGCTGTACTGCCGCAGCTCCGGGAACGAGACCGTGAGCATGCCCCCGTTGCCGTCCTCACCCAGCTCCTTGGTCTGTCCCTGGCCGACGAACGCGTCCTCCCAGGTGGTCATGGTGGCCGTCTCCAGCCCGCTCAGCGAGGGGCTCGTGAGGGAGCCTCGGTAGGCCTGGATCGTGATGAAGGGATCGTGCGCCTCGGTCATGGGTACGGGCTGACCCGTCGCCTGGAACCGGAGGTACGCGTAGAAGTCCGGCCACAGGATGACCTCCAACCCCACCTGCGGATCCAGTGACGGCAGCTTCACCACGCCGCGCCATGGGAGTGCGAGCTGGCCCACGCCCTCGGGCGCGGGATCCTGCGTGAAGATCACCGGCCCGTCGAACAGCACGCGGTCCCCGTCCCTGATCGTGATGACCGGTGCCCAGCCATAGCCGTACTGGAAGATCCGCACGCCGTTCACCTCGGCGGGATGGTTCACGCGGACGTCGGTGTGGCCGAGCGGGTTCCCCTGGGCGTCGGCCAGCTCGATCCGGGACACGAAGTCCATGGGCTGGCCGGTGCGGCGATAGCTATCGGCGAAGTCCAGGAGCCCCACCTGGGTGCCGCTGAAGTCCCCCGAGAAGAACCGGCCGGTTCGGATCTGGCCGTCGTAGTTGGCGCGCGCGTCGGTCCACGCCTCGCCTTCCACGATCGCCGTGCGGCCCGTGAAGCCCGTCCCCTTGCCGTACACCGCCCCCACCAGGATGAGCAGGAACGCCCAGTGGAAGAGCAGGCTGCCGAACTCTCGAGCGATGCCCTTCTCCGCCGCCAGCGCCCCCGGCGCTCGCTGTACCCGAAACAGTTTGCGGCGCAGCAGCTTCTGGCTCAGGGCGATCGCCATGTCCGGCTGCGCGCTCACGCGCCGCTGCGCGTACTGCGGGAAGGCGTCCAGCTCCCGGGCCTGCACGGGCGGTTGCCGGATCGTGCGGAGGTGAGCGCGCGTCCGAGGCAGCAGGCACGCCACGAGGGAGACGAAGAGCAGGGTGGCGATGAGGGCGAACCACCACGATCCGAACACGTCGAAGAACCCGGCTCGCCGGAAGAACCCACCCCAGAACGGGTGCTCGACCTGGTAGCTCGCCGCCCGCTCGGGCGAGTTGGGGATCTGCGGGATCAGCGAACCCACCACCGATGCCATCGCGAGCAGGAAGAGCAGGATCAGGGCGGTCCGCATCGAGCGGAGGGTTCGCCACACCAGCGCCAGGGACTGGCGAGGGGTCATGCGCGCCCGGACCGGTGCGGAGGTGGACATGCGGCGCGTCGATTCTACGGTGGTCCGCGCTGAAGGAGGGGCCCCTACAGGCCCGGGGCGTATCGGGCCAGGGGCGCGAACAACCGCGTGAACTGCCCGCTGAGCATGAGGATCCCGACCGCCACCAGAAGGACGCCGGAGACCAGCGTGATGGGTGCGTAGTGGCGCTTGACCCAGCCGAACGCCCCCATGAAGCGGTGGATGCCGAGCCCCACCAGCAGGAACGGCACGCCGAGGCCGAGCGAGTAGCAGAGCAACAGCAGCATGCCGCGCCCCACGCCCCCCTGCGAGGCCAGGCCGAGGATGCCCCCCAGCACCGGCCCGATGCATGGCGTCCACCCCGCCGCGAACGCCATCCCCAGCGGCGCCGCCCACGTAGGGCCGGGCCTCACCTTCCCCAGGAAGGGTCGCCGCTCGGCGTACAGACCCGCGGACCCGAGTCCCAGCGTGAACACCAGCAACACCACACCGAACGCCACCACCACCCCGCCGGCGATCCGCTGGCCGGTCACTCCCTGCACCTTCGGCACCAGCTCCGCGCTGAAGGCGCCCAGCAGCGTGAAGACCAACGCGAACCCGCCGATGAACAGCAGGATGGGGAGCAGTGGCCCCCGGTCGTCCTCGGCAGCGCGCTCCCCGGTCACGAACGAGATGTAGCCGGGGACCAACGGGAAGACGCACGGGCTGGCGAACGAGACGACCCCTGCCAGGAACGCGAGCGCCGGCGCCCACCATGCGGTGAGATCGGATGCGACGGCCAGCGGCATTCGGAGCGGGCTCCTCTCACGGGCTCGGCCCGGTCACCGGGCAGTCTACGGAGCGAGGGGTTTCGCGGCGCACGACACTGGGTTGCGAGAATGCTGCCCACCCCTCATGATGGGCTCGCTTGTGAACGGATTCACAAACGGTCCGGCGCGCCGCGGGAGGGCTCCACCGACCGATCGGCTGGCTATAATCCCGCCCGAACACCACGACCACATGGCACAACTCCAGGAACGACTCGCCGGCAGGATCGCTCCCGTCAAGGAGCGGGGCGAAGCCTTCCAGAAGCGCTTCGATTGGACCTGGACGAACGCGGTTCTCTTCTCCGTGGGCTTGATGTTCTTCCTCCTGATCACGGTGGCGGTGATCCCATCCTTCTGGCTGTACTTCGCCGACCAGAAGCTGCTGTGGGACGGCGGTGCCCCGCATAAGATCCTTCCCTTCCTGCCCTGGACGCTCGACGGCTTCTGGCTGAAGGAGATCCGTGACGCCGTCGCCATGGGTCTGTCCACGGTTCCGCTCGTGGCGGTCCTTGTGGGGGCGGCGGCCATGCAGAACTGGCGCCGCAAGCTGCGTGGGGCCTCCAGCGACTCGCGGCCGACGGGCGGGTACCGCTGATGCCGTTCACGAAGACGGAGGTCGACATCCACACCGACTACGTCCTGGAGTCGGTGGACCCCGCGTGGCTCGCACAGGGAGTGAAGTCGCCGAAGCACCTGATGCTCGATCCCGACAACTGCATCCTGTGCCGGGCGTGCGAGGACGTGTGCCCATGGAACTGCATCTACATGCTGTCCCCGGGGATCGCCGAGAGCGCCGAGTCCGAACCGGTGGAGGCCGAGGTGGCAAACGCGAACGCGATCTTCGTGGTGGACGACAACGCGTGCACCCGCTGTTCGGTGTGCGTGGACCGCTGCCCCACCGACACGCTGTACTATGCGCGACTGCCCGAGGGCGCGGGCGGCAAGCGGAAGATGGCAGAGGTCCCGGCGTCCCAGGCGGCTGAGGGATAGTCGCCGGGATGGGCTGGTAGAGAGGGGATGTTGGGTTGAAGCTGAAGCCGCCGTCACCCAGTGAGCTGGGTGACCGCATCCGCGAGACCGAGGTGTGGAAGTCCATCTTCCGGCCCGGTTCCGTCTTCCGCAAGGGCTACAAGGACACGTCGCGCGACCGAGCGCTCGCCACCATGAACAACGTCCTGTACCACCTGCACCCCGTGAAGATGAAGCGCCACGGGCTGAAGCTGACCTACACGTTCTGCCTGGGCGGCCTCTCGTTCTTCCTGTTCATCCTCCTCACGATCACCGGCATCTTCCTGATGTTCTTCTACCGGCAGATGGCGGAGCTGGGATCGGCCCAGGCCTTCACCGACATGCAGAACATCCGCACGTCGATCTTCTTCGGGGACCTGGTGCGCAACCTCCATCGCTGGGGTGCCCACCTGATGGTGTTCAGCGTGTCGCTGCACATGGCGCGCGTCTTCTACACCGGCGCGTACAAGCCCCCACGTGAGTTCAACTGGGTGGTCGGCGTGATCCTGCTGTTCCTCACCCTCGGCCTGTCGTTCACCGGGTACCTGCTCCCCTGGGACCAGCTGGCGATCTGGGCCGTCACGGTCGGCACCAGCCTCGCGGGCTACTCGCCGTTCATCGCCAAGCAGGCGAACTTCCTCCTGCTGGGCGGCGCGGTGGTGGGGCCCGAGACGCTGCTGCGCTGGTACGTGCTGCACGTGCTGGCGTTGCCGTTCGTGCTGGTGATCTTCCTTGCGGTCCACTTCTGGCGGATCCGCAAGGACGGCGGCATCTCGGGACCACTGTAAGGAGACGACGTGGCTGGACGCGAAGAGACACCGATGGACCAGGAGATCTTCGATACGACGCTGCAGGCCGAGCTGGCCAAGGGCACGGATCGTCGCGTGGCGGAGGGGCGCGCCAAGTCGGCAGGCGTCCGCGCCTACCGGACCGCCCATCCCGATGAGGTCGCAGCAGCTCCCGCCGCCGCCGCGGGGGCGCCCGCAGCGGCCGGCGGTTCGCCCGCTCCCGGGCCGGCCGCGGCAGCTCCGGCCGCAGCCCCTGCCGTGGCGGCGGTGACGGCGGCGGCGGTCCGCACCGCGCCCGGTCCCACCGGCAACGTCCCCGAGCCCAAGCGCGGCGCGCCGGAGAAGCACCGCCTCCTCGCGTTGGTGCCACCCGAGGGCATCCAGCGCGTGGAACGGGAGCAGGGCGACCGCATCAACGTGTGGCCGCACCTGCTCATCGAGGAGATGGTGGCCATGTTCCTCGTCCTGGCCGCCCTGGTCCTGTTCTCCACCTTCGTCAACGCACCCCTTCGCGAGCTGGCCAACCCCAACCTCACGCCGAACCCATCGAAGGCGCCCTGGTACTTCTTGGGACTGCAGGAGATGCTGCGCTACTTCCACCCCATGGTGGCCGGCATCACCATCCCCACCTTCATCCTGGTCGGGCTGGCGGCCATCCCCTACGTGGACCGCAACCCCAGCACGAAGCCCGGCGATCGCAAGATCGCCATCACCATGTTCACCATGCTGTTCATGTTCGGCGCCACGCTCACCATCATCGGATCGTTCTTCCGCGGCCCCGGCTACAACTGGGTCTGGCCGTGGTCCCAGGGGGTGTTCTTCGAACTGTGACGCCGCTCGCGATCACCTCCAGCACCGTCGGCGCGATCGTCGCCATCGTGGTGGTGGACATGTTCGCCGTCGCGTTCGGGCTGTCGTTCCTTCGCGCCCGCCGGGGGCACCAGGCCACCCCGCCGATGCCAGGCGCCACACCGGTGCCGGCGACGGCAAAGGCCCCGAAGGCGTTGTCGCGCAGGGATTTCTTCCGCAGGTCGCTGCTGACCTCGCTGGCCGTGTTCGGCGCCGAGTTCGGCCTGGCCTCGCTCGCGATGCTGTGGCCAAACCTGAAGGGAGGCTTCGGCTCCGCCATCAACGCCGGCAACATCGCCGACATCAAAGCCGAGATCGAGGACACGAAGGGCCCCGCGTACAACGGAGCCGGCCGCTTCTACGTCGTCCCGTACGCCGGGAAGGCCAGCGGTGACGTCGATTACGCGCTGACCGGTGTGACGTCGGGCGGCATCATGCCCCTGTATCAGCGGTGCGTGCACCTGGGATGCCGGGTCCCCTTCTGCGGCTCCTCGAAGTGGTTCGAGTGCCCGTGCCACGGCTCGAAGTACAACCAGGCGGGCGAGTACCAGCTGGGTCCGGCCCCCCGTGGCATGGATCGATTCAAGATCACGGTGGACGGCGGCGGAAACGTCACCGTCGACACCTCCGCAGTGATCCTGGGACCCCCGCGAGGGACCGACACGATCAGCGAGCCGCCGCAGGGTCCCTTCTGCGTGGCGCCGGGCTGACGCAGAGAGCGACGAGGGGAGGTCGGGGACACATATCATGCTCGCACTGTCGAAGGCACTGAGCGTCGTCCTGCTGCTCTCCGGCGCGCTGCTCGTTGCCATCGCGCTCGCCGCGCTCTTCCTGCGCGGCCGGGCGAAGGAGCGCGGCCCGGACATCCCGGCCGGCATGCGCCCGGGCCCGGCCGACGCCTCTTTGGAGACACCGCTGCTGCACAAGCTGCAGGGCTGGAGCCTGGTGCTGGTGCTCTTCTTCGCGGTGTGGATCCCGTTCAGCTGGCTGCGCGAGCCCTCGGAGAACCTCAAGCAAGAGCAGGACCTGCAGACCGAGGCCATCTCCCGCGGGCAGCGCTCGGTGCAGCTGTTCAGCGAGGAGAACCAGGCCGGCGTCGGCTGCGTCCGGTGTCATGGCGCGGAGTTGCGTGGCAGCGTGATCCAGGCCGGCGTCGATGCCAACGGCGCGCCCGCCTTCGTGGCCACGCCGAACCTCACCACGGTGTGCGGGGGCCCCAGCACGAACCATCCGCTGATCAAGTCCCTGGACGACATCTACACCACGCTCGAGCAGGGGCGGGGCGTGATGCCGTCGTGGAGCATCAAGTACAAGGGCGCCCTGGACGACCAGCAGATCGACGACATCGTCCAGTACCTCGTCTTCATGAGCTCGAAGAACGTGCCCTTCGAGCAGAACGTCTGCCTCAACCTGGACGCCGCCGACGCGGCCGCGAGCCCCAGCGCCGCCGCCTCCGGCGAGGCCTCTGCATCCCCGAGCGCCGCAGCCAGCGCCGCGGCGAGCTCGAGCTCGGAGGCGACCCCGTAGATGCGGACCTGCCTGGGCTTCCACGTCGAGTGCGGCACCCTTCTGAAGGGCGCCGGCGTCACCGTCGTCGGCTTCATGCTCTTCGTCGGCAGCGTGTTCATCCTGCTGTCGGCCGTGTTCGGGCGCTTGATGGGCTACCTGGTCGTGGCCGTCGCCTTCTTCGGCTGGATGACGCTGTTCTCAGCCATGTGGCTGTTCGGCTTCTACGCGCAGGGTCCGGTCACGAAGACGAACCTGGGTCCGCGCGGGCTCGAGCCCGCCTGGGTACCCCTGGAGGGCGGCCTGGAGGTCGCCGACGACACGTATCACACGTTCGCGGCCTATCCGGAGGCGCCCTGGGGTGCGCCGACGACGTCGCAGGAGCCGTCGGTGCTGTCGGTGACGAGCGTCGTGCAGACCTTCATGGCCGAACAGGCGAACGAGGAGCTGGGGGTGGACGAGACCGATCCCCAGGCGGTCCTCAACACGCAGTTCACGGTGGACAGCATCCGGTTCGCGCCGGAGAGCGAGGTGTCCCTGGCCGTGGTGACCGCCTACTTCAACGGCGGCGGTCCGCTCACCACCATCACGCTGTACCACAACAGCGGCAGCGTCCAGCGGTACTCCCTGATGTTCCTGGGCGGGTCCCTGCTGCTGTTCGCCCTGCACCTGCCCCTGCTCGACCGAGCGGAGAAGAAGCGCAAGGCCTTCCTGACCGGCGGCAGCGCGCCGCCCTGGTACGGCCCGGCATGAGCGAGGAGACGAGATGATCGGTGTCGAGGTCCCTCTGCTGGATCAGGGGAGCGTGCAGTTCATCCTGTTCGGCGTGATGATCGTGGCGATCTGCATCGTGATGTGGATCACCATCGCGAAGTGACGCCGGGCGAGCGGCCGGGGATGTCGGCGACGGCCCGGCCCCGGCGCTTCACCTCGGCCAGCGTCGCCTTCCGCTGCTCGTAGAACGCCAGGATCTGCAGCTCGATCGCCAGGTCCACCTTACGGACGGACACGCGGGCGGGCACGGTGATCACCGCCGGCGCGAAGTTCAGGATCGATCGGATGCCTGCCGCCACCATCAGATGGGCCACCTCCTGCGCGGCTTGCGCGGGGGTGGCGATCAGCCCGATCGCGATGTCCTCGGCCTTCACCAGCGCGGGCAGGTCGTCGATGTGGTGGATCGCCATGCCGCCGGCCACCTCCCCCTCTTTGCCGGCGTCGGCATCGACGAGGGCTGCCACGCGGAACCCCCGCTCGGCGAACCCCTCGTAGTTGGCCAGGGCGAGGCCGAGGTTGCCGATCCCGGCGATCACGATCGCCCAGTGCTGGGTGAGGCCCAGCTCGCGCCGGATCTGGTGGACCAGATAGGCCACGTCGTAGCCCACGCCGCGGGTGCCGTAGGAGCCCAGATGCGACAGGTCCTTGCGGACCTTGGCTGAGTTGACGCCGGCGGCCTCGGCCAGCGCGTCGGAGGAGACCGTCGTCGTGCCCGCCTCGGCCATCTCCACCAGCGCGCGCAGATAGATCGGCAGTCGCCCCACCGTGGCTTCGGGGATCGAGCGTTCGCGGGAGGTCGACCGCTTGGGCGGCTGCATCGGGGGATGCTAGCGCGTTCGTGAAACGATTCGCAAATGCACAAGCGGGCTCGATCTCACGTGCGGGACCCCTGCGCCAGCCTGGCGAGCTCGGCCGGATCCACGTCCACCTCGAAGCGCTCCCGCCCGTCGACGGTCACCACGGGGATGCGGATGCCGTACTCGAGTTCGAGTCGCTCGTCGCCGGAGATGTCGACCTCGTCCAACGCGAACGGGGTGCGGGCTCGCTGCGCCTCCAGCACCTCGCGCGCCCGATCGCACAACCCGCAACCGGGACGCGAGAACAGCACGACGACCACGGTCGGCATGCTACCCGCCAGGGTCGGCCGGGTGCCGGGCTGCTAGAACAGGTGCGTGGAGGACGACACCCGCGACGACGTGCAGCTGCACGGGGCGCTCATCGGTGGTGAGCAGGGCGCCTTCGACGAGCTGTACCGACGGTACGCCCCCGCCGCCTACGGGCTGGCGTACCGCCTCACGGGCCAGCCGGCGCTCGCGCAGGACGTGGTGCACGACAGTTTCCTGGCCCTGTGGCGGGCGCCCGAGGCCTACGACCCGGTACGGGGCCCGTTCCGCACCTTCTTCTTGGCCCTGGTGCACCACCGAGCCGTCGACGCGATCCGCCGCGAGGAGCGGATGCGCGGCAGGAACCGCCGCGCGTCGAACCTCGAGCCCGTGACGGGCGAAGACGTTGCGGAGGGCGTGGTGGATGCGGCGCACCTGTCGGTGCGCCGTCGGGAGGTCCGGGAGGCGCTCGCCGGGCTTCCGCCCGACCAGCGCACGGTGCTGGAGATGGCCTACCTCGACGGCCGCACGCAGTCGTGGATCGCCGAGGCGCTCGGTATCCCGCTGGGTACGGTGAAGACCAGGACGTTCGCGGCCATGAAGAAGCTCCGGGCCGTGCTGTCGCAGGAGGATTGAGTGGACGAGGATCACCAGCGGATCGAGGAGCTCCTGGCCGGCTACGCCCTGCGCAGCCTCTCCGGCGACGAGACCGCCGAGGTCGAACAGCTCCTGTCCCAGCACGTTGCCTCCTGTCCCACCTGCCCCGCCACTGTGCGCGACCTCCAGGCCGTGGCGGGCGACCTGGCGCTGAGCGCGGAGCCGATGGCTCCGCCCGAGATGCTGCTGCCGCGGCTGCACCGGGAGATGGGTGCGTCCCCCGCCCGGCGCAGGCCGGTGGCGGCCATGGCGGCCGCAGGCGCGATCGTGGCGGTGGTGGGGATGACGGGTCTGGCGGTGAACCAGGGGATCCGCGCCTCGAACGCGGAGCAGCGCCGGGCATTGATGGGTGAGGCCCTGCGCGTGGCCAGCCGCCCCGACGCCAGCCACGTGCGGCTGGTGAGCACGGCGGCCTCGAGCGTGGCGGCGGCGCCCGTGGAGATCAGCGCGCCCGGTGTCGAAGTGATCTACCTGGTCTGCGACGGCGTGGCGCCTCCCGCCCCGGGCATGGTGTACCGGGTGTGGTTCGGTGAGGGCACCTCGTTCCGATTCGTCTCGTCGTTCGAGCCCGATCCCGGTGTGATGGTGCTGCGTCTGCGGTTCGATCCGTCCACGGTCGATCGGATCGTCATCACCGAGGAGCCGTCGGACCGAGCTCCGTCGCGGCCCGACCTGTCGGCCCTCCGTTGGAGCGACGCCGCCTAGATCTGCGCCAGCCCTCGGAGGCTGAGGAACGCGCCGACACCCACGATGGCGGCGGCGGAGAGCACCGGCACCATCCGGCCCCAGAAGCTCGACAGCCTGGCCGCCATGGCCTCGCGGGCCTTGAGCGCGCCGAGCCCGATCACGATCAGGGCGGTCGCGAGTCCCACGCTGAAGGCGGCGACGAGCGACAGCCCGAACGCGACGCGGTGCGCGTCGATCGCCCCCAGCATCACGATCAGCGCACTCGGCGCCGGGAGGATGCCGCCTGCGAGCGCCAGCGCCACCAATCCCTTGCGAGAGAGCGTCCCGCCCTCCGGCGCGAGGTGCGGGTGTGTGTGGCCCAGGGGCCCGTGGCCATGGTCGTGGTCCGCGTTCGCATGTTCATCCTCGGCGTCCACGTCGCCCGCGTGCACGTGCGCGTGGCTCCCGTCGCGGGCACGTCTGACCTCCATCCAGGCGCCGATACGGCCGATGAGCAGGTAGGTCCCGAGCCCGAGGGCGACGAGTCCGGAGGCGAGGCCGAGCCACGGATAGAGGGTCTCGGGGCGGAACGCGCTCTCCAGGGCCAGGACGGCGAGGCCGAGCGCCAACACAGACGCGGTGTGCATCACCGCGACGGCGGTGCCCACCGCCACCGCCTGACGGACCTTGGCGCCCGAGCTCACCATATAGGCGGCCATCAGGGTCTTGCCGTGCCCCGGGAGCAGCGCGTGCCACGCGCCGAACGCCACGGCCAGCAGCAGGGCCAGCGCCACTAGGGGCAGGCCCTGCTTCGTCACCAGGCCGGCGAAGGCGCCGCCCTCCACCCCGGGACGCGCGCCCAGGGCGCCGGACTCAGTTCCGCACGTGGTCGCCGGCGACGCGTCCGAGGTCCCCGGTGCGACGTCGAAGCCGGCGGCGGTGACCTTCAGGGGACTCGCCAGCAGCTCGTTCGGGTAGCGCCGCAGCTCGTCGCTCACGCTGGCCACAGGCACCGACGAGCCCGTCACGACGGCGCCGTCCACCCCGGCCGCGGTGATCTCGCGCCACCCGGTGCGGTCCGCGTCGGTGGTGTCCTCGATCTCCACGTGCGCCCGGTCGGCGATGGGCGCGGTCAGGAGACCTTCGAATCGTGTGACGGGCAGCCCCGCCTGGCCCGTGCGGAACGCCGCGGTTCCACACTGGTACCGGAGACGGACGAGGGACGCGTCGACGTCGACGTGGAGACCGGCGGCGACGCTCGCTCCTGTGGCGTCGGCCCACGCCTGCAGCTCCTCGCCGCTCACGTTCCCGTCGCCGTCGGTGTCCTGCTCAGCGTGCAGCTGCTGGGTGGGGATCTCCGCGATGTCGATCGCGTACACCACACGCAGCTCGCCGGGGGCGGCCTCGACCCCCGCGTAATGGTTGACGGTGAAGTTGCCCAAGGGGTGCGCAGAGGCCACCGCGCCCGGCCACAGCGCGCCGGCGGCAGCCACGCCCACCATCGCGAGCGCCCGACCGATCCGGGTCATCGCGCGCGCCCCAACGATCGCAGCGTCGCCTGCGCCTCGTTCGCGTAGCGGATCGAGAAGAACGGGTTGATGGCGAGCGCCTCCGTGAGGAGCCGGCCGGCCTGGTCGCGGTCACCCAGCGCCAGCTGGATCATGCCCGCGTGGAACAGCAGTTGCGCGTTGCGCGTGCCGAGCGAGAGCGCCCTGCGCGAGTAGCGTTCGGCCGCGCGATCCTCGCCGTTCGCGTGCAGCGCCCAGGCCAGCGCGTCGGCCACCAGGATCGAATGGCGCCGGTCCCACTCGGCGCGCGCGGTCTGCAGGGCCGTCGCGGTGTCGCCGTGATCGGCTTGGAACAGCGAGAGCTCCAGGTCCACGTTCACGCCGTTGGAGGTGAACAGGCGCTGGATCGTGGCGACCAGATCGAACTGCTGCTGGGCCAGATCCGTCCGGCCGGTTAGCTCGTAGAGGTCGCCGAGCGCGATCACGTACTCGGGCGACGGGTACCGCTGCGTCACCTCGGTGTAGCGGGCGGTCGCCTCCGCGACGTCGCCACGAGCCCACGCGACCTTCGCGAGGCCCGCCTGCGGGGGCACGAACGCCGGCGCGAGGTTCGTGGCGAGCCGGTACTGCTCGGCCGCCCTCCCCACTCGTCCGCTGTTGAAGTACAGCTCGCCGAGCTGGTTCGCCGCCCATGCGCGGTCCAGGGGGGTCCCGGCGAACGCCTCGGCGCCGCTCATGGCCTCGATCGCCCCGGCCACGTCTCCCTGCAGCTCGCGCGCGTACGAGATGCGGGCGTAGGAGGCCAGATCCGGTCGGGTGTCGACCATAGTCTGGAAGGTGGCGAACGCCTCGTCGTAACGCCCGAGCTCCACCTGGGCGTCCCCGATCACGCCGTACACGCTCCCGTTGTACGGGTTCACGGCCTTCGCTCGCTCGCCCCAGTCGAGGGCAGCCGCGAAGTCATGGCGGGCGGCGGACAGCGCCGCCATCCCCACCATCGCTTCGAAGTTGTCCTGCCCGTGGAGATCGAGGGAGCGTTGAAGAACGCCCTCGGCCTTCGGGTAGTAGGTCGGGTCGGCCGTGACGCGCGCCTCCTGCACGTAGGCAAGACCCAGCGACGCGTAGGACTTCCAGTCCTGCGGGAAGACCTGCAGCCGGGCCTGGAGAGCGGTGATCGATCCCTGCAGGGACCCCGCAGCCGCCGCGGGCGCCAGCAACGTGGATGCGCCGGGCGCCGCCACGGCGTCGGCGCTCGGCTTCCCGCCTCCGCGCGTCACCGACAGGGCGGCGACGAGGAACAGGCCGACCGCCACCACGGAGGCGATGCCGATCCGTCCGAGCTTGCTCATCCCGGTCCTCCTGCGGTCAAGCGGTTGCACGTCGTCCCCGGGTGGTGCCGGGGGCCGGCCGCGTCGCGGCCGGCCCCCGTTCGGTGCGTCAGTGCGGGTCGGGATCCGAGCCCGAGTGGGGGTAGCCCACGTACGGGAACTCGGTGTTGAACGCGACGTCGTTCGCGTCCACCCCGTCACCGATCGTGTCGGCAAGTGCCTGGTGGGGCTCGAGCAGAACCCCCAGCACCGCCCGGAGCGAGATGTCGACGACATCGTCGGACAGACGGCGGCCGTTCGGGAACCCGGCCAGGTCGCCGCCGATCACGCCGAGGCTGGAGCAGGCGTCGGTGCACGGCGGGATCGCCATGTTCAGACGCAGCAGCTCTGAGGCCACGACGTTACTGGGCTGGTTGACCCCGGGAACGCCCGTCAGGAAGACCTGGATCAGGTCGTCCCGCTGGATCCCCGGTGTGTTGGGGTCGGAGTCCGGAACCTCGGTGCCGTAGACCGCGTTCAGCAGGTGCGGCAGCTCGGGGTCGTTGACGGCCGGCAGGAACTGCTGGTCGTTCTTCGGCTTCGACGCGTTGAAGTAATCCTTCGTACCGACGGGCACGACGACCTCGTTCACCAGCGGGTTGCCCAGGCGCGAGACCTGCACGTTGTGGCCGGAGAACGACTGGGTGCCGTCAGCGTACTGCGCGCGGATGCTCGGCCGGCTGGCCGTGCTCCAGATGCCGATCTTCTGGTTCCCGTTCGGTCCCTTCAGGGCCTTCTTCGGCACCTGCAGCGCCATCGTGTTCACGTTGAAGCCGGCGAGCGTGTCGTCGCCGACCTCGGACAGGTTCGCCCCGTACAGCAGGTCGAACACACGAAGGTCGAGGAAGAACGGGTCATCGGACTGTCCGACCCAGCTGTAGCTGGGAGCGTCGCCGAACGACTTCGTGGCGGCGTCGAACAGGTTCGAGTTGTAGCCCGGCATCGAGGCGCTGCCGACATTGCTCGGTGCCACCTTCTGGTCGTTGAGGATGAGGCGGCTGCCGTTGGAGGTGATGCGCGACAGATCGTAGGTCTGGTAGATGTTCAGATCTGCGTCGCCCAACGACCTCACCCGGCCGGTGTTGTAGAGGAAGGTGTTCTCGCTCCGGTAGTGGGTGGTGAACTTCCAGCGGTAGGTGACGTCGGCCGATGCGCCGCCGTCATTGTCCACGTGGATGTCGTAGTTCGTGTTCTCGGCCCACTGGTAGAAGTTCGGGCCACCGGCCGGCTCCTCGAATGGGATCCAGGAACCGATCAACGTGACCGTGTTGGGCCGGTCGGGACTGACGAACGCGTACAGGTCCGTCTGGTCGATCTGCGGATCGGCTGAGGTCAGCGGGGCTTCACGGTGACTGGATGCTACGCCGGGCGTGGATCCGAGCCCGGCGAACAGGCCTGCGCCCAGCGCCGCTGCCGCCGCCACCGCAACGAACCGCGTGCGGATGCGTGTGGATGACAAGACATGACTCCTTCGTGTGTGGGGTCTCTCGAGACACCGCTCACCTCGGGTACGCACGGCGGGGATCCGCCGCGAACCGATCTATCCCCCTTTCCAGGTGAGGCCGCGATGTGCGTAGGGCATTCGCGGGATGGGGACGAGCGGATCAAGATCCGTCGATGTTGCAAGCCGTTGCAGCGGGACGTTGGGTCAGGCCGGCCTGCTGGCGGCCGGGCGCGCAGGCGGGCGCGAGGCCCGGACGAAGCCCCAGAACATGACCGCGATCCCCACCAGCAAGGAGACGGAGAACACCGGGAGGTTGCCCGTGGCTGCGAAGGCCGAACCCACGCCCGCGATGACCGTGGCGCCGATCGCGATCCACAGCGTGCCCAGGAACCGGTCGCGGAGCTCGGGCCTCCCCCGCATCCGCCAGGCCGACCAACAGGCCCCGCCGACCAGGATGAGATAGGAGGGGATCGAGACGAGCTGCGGTAGCCGGTGCGCGGGCGTGCCGGCGCCGAAGACCTCCTTGCCGGAGGGCAGATCCTGGGCCAGGGGCGAGGGGTCGAGGACGGCGACCCGGGTCGTGGCCACGGCGTAGGCGCTGACGAACACCAGCGCCAGACCCAGCACGACCGACAGCGCGCGGTTCCGACCCAGCAGGTCGATCTCGCCCGCGGCCAGGAACGGCACGTTCAACACCGCACCCAGGACCCAGAACACCTGGTACTCCAGGGTCGACCACCCGCCGACCACGCCGAACACCACCGCCAGCGACGCCGCCCCGTACATCAGCATCGCGATCGCCCAGAGCAGTTGATACGGGCGGCGCCTGGTGGCGAACTGCTGCCCGAGCCGACCGGCGAACACGAGCGCCACGGCGCAGGCGGCGAGCGGGAACACCCACATGTCGACAGCATAGAGGGCGTGGTTAGCTTGGCACGATGCCGATGGCCGCTCCACGCCGAGTGTTGCTCTCCTCCGCCGCCCTCTTCGGCCGGCCCCTCGCGCAGACCATGAGCCTCGCCGCCGACGCCGGGTACGGGGGCATCGAGGTCATGGTGACCAGGGACCCCGGCAGTCAGGATCCCCGCCGGATCCGCCAGCTCGCCTCGGCCTACGGGCTCGAGGTGGGCGCCCTCCACGCCCCCTGTCTGCTGCTGACGCGGCGCGTCTGGGGCACCGACCCCGTGGGTAAGATCCACCGAGCCATGGAGGTGGCGGAGGCTGCGGGTGCACCGCTGGTCGTGATGCACCCGCCGTACCGATGGCAGCGCGCCTACCGGAGCTGGCTGGAGGAGCGACTGGCCGGGCTCGAGCAGCGCACCGGCGTCCTGGTGGCCTTCGAGAACATGTTCCCCGTCCACGTGGGCCGGCGCCCGGTCGCGTTCCACACGAACCAGGATCTGGACGACCTCGATCGCTTCGACGACCTGACGCTGGACACCAGCCACGCGGCGGTGGCGGGCCACGACCTGCTCGAGGTGCGGCGCCGGTTCGGCCCGAGGCTCCGCCACGTGCACCTGTCCGACAACGCGGGCAAGGGGTGGGACTCCCATCTGCCACCGGGCGAGGGCGTGCTGGAGCTCGACGATCTCCTGAACGACCTGACGAGCGCCGGCTACGAGGGCGCGGTGACCCTGGAGGTGGACCTCCGGCGCCATGCGGGCGACGCGGGGCGACTGCGCGAGGTGATGGTGGCCATGCGCGAGCGGACCGAGTCGCTGCTGGCCCCTCGCGGGTGAGAGACGCTGCTGTTAGCCTCGGGGCGTGCGCCGGCCGACCCTCATCACGCTGGTCGTGTTGCTCGCCTTCCTGCTAGGCGCGGCGATCTACCAGGTCTCGCTGGCCTCGCGCGACCAGCGACCGCTACCGGGACCGACCAGCCCCGGGCAGCTGCCAAGCCTCCCAGCCGCGTCGTCGTCCTAGACGCCGCCGGGGACGATCAGCTCCCCTCCACCATCACCGTCGCACCCGGTCGCAGACCCAGTACGGCGGCAGCGCTCCCCTGATTCACCACCACGGCCAGGAACCCCTGCGAATCGATGATGGTGGCCATCGCCTGCTCGAGAACGTCGGAAAAGACGCCCACGAGCGGCGCGGGGCGCCCGGCGATCACCAGGCCTTCCCCCAGACCGGCGTGGTCGAGCTCGGCCGGACCGAGGTTCAACTGCACGTTGCCGAATCCGTCCACACCCATCACCCGCGCGCCGATCTTGCCGGGCGCCACCATGGGGCCCGGCAGCTCCAACGTCGCCAACACCTCGACCTCGAGCGGCGGCCCCAGCTCCTCCAGGACGACGCCGTTCGCCAGGTGCGCACCCGCGGGCGCGAACACGTCGCGACCGTGGAACGTTCTCGACACCGGCCGCAGCATCACCGTCGGGGACACGATCGACACCGCGCGGGCGGCGCCACCCAGAGCCGACCACGCCATGGACAGGAGCCCGTTGTCGGGGCCCACCAGGAACGCGCCGCTCCCCGACTCCACCGCGATCTCCGCCCGCTCGCCCCCCACGCCGGGATCCACGACGCCCACGTAGACGGCGTCGGCCGGCATGTACGCGGCGGCGCGCCCCAGCACCAGTGCACCCTGCAGCACGTCCTGGCGGGCGATCGCATGGGTGAGATCGATCACCGGCACGCCGGGGGCGATCCGCTGCATCACGCCGTGGCAGACACCCACGAACTCGTCGCCGAGCCCGTAGTCGGTGCAGAAGATGATCGGCCGCATCAGGCCGGAGCGTACTGTGCCAGCTCCGACAGGAGGAGGGTGCGCACGATCTCCGCCTGATTGCCGGTGAGCAGGTCGGTTCCGTGGTCGTCCGAGGTCACGATCTCCAGCCGTCGGGGCGCCTGCGCCTGCTCGGAGAAGGCCTGGGCGGCCGCGGCGGCGGCCCCGTCGCCGGTGCCGGCCACGAACAGCGTGGCGGCGCTGATCCGGGCCAGCACGTCGGGGCCCGCGACCAGTCCCTCGATGGACTGCGGGGCCGACAGCGTGATGACGGCGGCGATGCGATCCCCTTGATCGGCCGCGACCAGCAGCGCGGCGGTGCCGCCCATGCTGGCACCGACGACCGCAACCGTCTGGACACCCCGCGATCGGAGGTACGCGACGGCGGCGGCCAGGTCGACGGCGTCGGCGGAGACGTCCCGCTCCCCGTCCGAGCAGCCGGCGTCGCCGCCGGGGCAGTAGCCGCGGAAGTCGAACGTCAGCGCCAGGTATCCCTCGCCGGCGATCCGATCGGCGAACGCGAACCACGAGGACTGGTCTGCGGGGAGCATGTGGGCGAAGACGACACCGGTCCGCGCCCGGGCGGGGTCGCCGAAGAGCCGTCCTGCCAACGCCACCCGGTCGGGTGAGCGGAACGTCACGGGAACGGAGCCGGCTGGAGCCTCGGTCGGCCCGGCCCGCGACGCACGCCCGCAGGCCGAGGCGAGCAGCGCGAGGCCGATGAGGAGCACCACGAGGCGGCGGGCGCGGGTCGGGGCGCGCACCGCTGCGGCCCGCGCTCCTACTTGCCCGACTTCAGACGCTGGTGACGCGTCCGCTTCAGGAGCTTCTTGTGCTTCTTCTTGCGCATCTTCTTTCGGCGCTTCTTGATCAACGACGGCAAACGCAGGGCCCTTTCATTCGGTCCCGAACAGGTTCCGGAGGTCGACGCGCCTGACGCGGTAACTCTCCTCCAGACGGACGGACCCCAGTCTAAGCGCCTTGGGGGCATCTGCCACGGGCGAGATCAGGCGCAGGACCCCCTCGGCGGCCGCGTGCTCCAGATACCCGATCCCCGTGTACCACCCATCGCCGTCGGACAGGCCCACCAGGAGCCGGTCGAGTTGCGCCAGATCGAACAGGGGTGGCAGGGCCGGCATGAACACGGTGGGCTTGATCCGGAAGCGGTGGAGGGGCGCGGCCAGATAGTCCCGCATCGCGGCCTCCCGATGCGCGGCGCGCTGCTCGACGCCCGCCGAGACCACGTCGGGATGCACGCCCAGCGGCACGACCTCGGTGGCGAAGAACCGCTGGATCACGCCGAGCAGGGGATCAAGCTCGCCCCCCCGCTGCAGACCCACCACCAGGTCCGGCTGCAGCATCTCCACCTTGTGATACTTCACCAGCTGTCCGTAGATGCCCGACACCAGGCCGCTGGTGTCCACCACCACGAACTCGGCGCCCTCCTCGCGTGCACGCGTGTGCAGCCGCGCCAGCGAGGTCACCAGGGGGAGCAGGTGGCCCTGCGGCGAGGTGGAGCCCACGAACCCCAGCGCGTCCGGTACCGCCATCCGCGCGGGCTCCAGGTCCTCGGCGGTGCGCACGTGCTTCAGACCCACGGTCCCCGGCGGTCCGACCGACGTCTGTCCCACGTCGGCGTCGAGGAACGCGGTGGATCGCCCGGCCGCCAGCGCCGCACGAAGCAGGCTGTGCGCGAGCGTGGACTTGCCTGAGTCGAGGCCACCCACCAGCAGCACCGTGCGATGATCTCGCACGGCGCGCTCCACGAGCAGGTCATGCTCGTTCATCCACGCCCCCTCCGTCCTGCACGGAGGCTCGGGCGCCGTGATACGCGCGAACGCTACCCCGCTTCGGTGTAGCGCTCTTTCAGGTAGCTGTGGACGTCCTCCTCGCGGAGGCGGAAGTTGCGGCCGACCCGGAGGGCGGCCATCTCGCCCTGTTTGATCAATCGATAGACGGTCATCCTGGATACGCGCAGAAGGTCAGCGACCTCGTTCACGGTCAGCAGTCGAGCCTCGGTGAAGGGTTCTCTCCTCAATGTGCGGCGATTGTACGGGAGGAGCCCGCCCGGGCGATAGCCCCCTTCCCCTTCGGTCCGTACGGCCGGGGTTCGCTCGTCTCAGCGAGCCGGGAAACGGGAGGCCGCCGCCTGGAAGCAGGGCCAATAATCGCCGGCGTTCACGTTGTCGTCCATCACGACGACCACCCGCGTTCTGCCCTGGGCCTTGGCTACGATCAACGCCGGGTCGTTCACGTCGGCGACGCTCACGGTCTCGACGCCCGCCTCGATGGCCGCACCCGCGAACCCGTGATCGGCCAGCACCAGGTCGGGACGCTCGTCCTGGAGCATGCGGCGCATCGCGTCGCCGGCGTGCGTGTGCTTGGGCGCTGCGTCGTCGGTCACCAGCCCGACGTCGCCCAGGTACCGGATCCGCCACGGCGGGCGCCCCGGCTCCTGGACGGTGGCGCCCTCCGCCGGGTGCAGCAGCTCCGCACCCCGATGATGGAGCAGGCGGGCGAGCTCGCGGTACAGCACGTCGAGCCCGTTGGGATGACCGGTGGCCACCAGCACCCGCTCGCCGCCGGCGGCGGCCGCCGCCAGCCGGTCCCCGAGCGCCTGGCAGGCGGCCAGGATCGGCTCGGCGGCGATGTGCACCTGGCCGGCGCGGGCGTGCCGGTCGATCGGCAGACCGGCCTCGGCCTCCACCAGGTCGAGGATCTCGTCGAACCCGAACCGGCCGGGCATGCCGGTCATGCCGAACAGCTTGTCGGGGTCCTGCTCGATCAGCAGCTCGATGTTGCCCCGCACGTTGTCCAGAGGATGGGCCGCCACGCCCGCGGCCTTGCCGGCGCGCAGGCCGGCGAGCAGATCCCCGGAGGCATGGGGCCCGACGGTCCAACGGCCGTCGACGGGGGGCAGACGGCGGGCGTGGGCTTCGATAACGTCCATCCGATGGGTCATCGTACCGAGGTCCCGTGGAACTGAGAGGTGCCACCGCCGTCATCACCGGTGCGTCCTCCGGCATCGGCGAGGCCACCGCCCTCGCGTTCGCGCGGCGGGGCGCGCGGGTGGTGCTGGCCGCCCGGCGCCTGGACCGGCTCGAGGAGCTCGCGGCGCGGATCCAGAGCCACGGGGGCACCGCGCTCGCCGTCCGGTGCGACGTGGGCGAACCGGAGCAGGTCGCGGCGCTGCCGGTGGTCGTGCGCGAGGCCTTCGGCGGCTGCGACGTCCTGGTCAACAACGCGGGCATCCCCGGTGGAGGGGCGTTCGCCGAGCTGTCCCTCGAACAGATCGAGGAGGTCGTGCGGGTGAACCTGCTGGGCGTGCTGTACGGCACCCGAACCTTCTGGCCGGCGATGACGGCGCAGGGCCGCGGCCACGTGGTGAACGTGGCCTCGCTGGCGGGACGCTTCGCCACACCGGGCGCATCGGTGTACTCGGCCACCAAGCATGCGGTGGTCGCCTTCGGCGAGTCGCTGCAGCTCACGGCGGGGCCGGTGCTGGTGACGACCATCCTTCCGGGATTCATCCCCACCGAGGGGTTCTCGGGAGCCGGGCCGAGCATCCTTCGGGTGACGGCCGAGCAGGTGGCGCAGGCCATCGTGGGCGCGGTGATCGCCGACACATCTGGGGAGATCTTCGTGCCCGGCTGGATCCGCCCGCTGGAGCTGTTCCGGGTCGTGACGCCGGGCCTCTTCCATCGGGCGGTGGCCGCCGGCGCCCGCGCCGGCTCGTGGCGGCCGAGCGGCGGCGGCGGAAAGCACGACGCGCACCCCTAGCTCAGGCGGGCACAGATCGCGCGGGGGTCGCCGTCCTCGTCGGTCATGACGTCGGTTGCCTCGAAGCCGAGCTCACGGAGCAGCCGTCCGATCGGCTCGGCCTGGTCACCGCCCAGCTCCAGCAGGAGCCGGCCGCCGGGACGCAGCCAGCGCGGACTCCTGCGCACGACCTCCTCCAAGACGTCGGTGCCCTCGACGCCGCCGTCGAGCGCCAGCGGTGGCTCGAACGCCTGGACGTCGCGCGGCAGCAGGCGAAGCGAGCCCGCCGGCACGTACGGCCCGACGGCCGTCACCACGTCGACGCGGTGCTCGATCGCCGGCGGCAGCGGCTCGTCCAGGGATCCCTCGAACACCTCCACGCCGTTGCGCCGGGCACATCGCGCGGCGCGCTCGTCGAGCTCGGTCGCGAGGACCTGTGCCGTCGGCACGGCCGCGGTCATCACGGCCGCGATGGCACCGATCCCCGTACAGAGATCCACGGCCACGCCGGCCGGCGGCAGGAGCGCCGCCGCCCGCCGCGCCAGCGGCTCGGTGTGCGGGCGTGGCACGTAGACGCCCGGTGCGACGAACAGCCCGACGTCACAGAACGTGACCGATCCCGTCAGCCAGGCGATCGGCTCGCCCCGGGTACGGCGGGACACCAGGTCGTCGAGCACGTCCGGGTCGCCGGCGGCCGCCCGCATGAGCTCATCGGCCTCCTCGCCGGGCGCGATGCAGCCGGCCTCGGCCAGTCTCTGCCTCACCCCAACACGATCCAGCGGCATGGTCTCAGTGTGCCCGCGACCGGGGTTCGATGACACGGGCGGCACCTGGGCTCTGGGTAGTCGATCACGGATGGCGGTGCTCGGCTACGCTCGCGCGGTGCTGCCCGACGACGCCCCCATCCTGGAGTTCGATCCCTCGCCGACGGCGGTGATCGAGCCGCGACACCTGCGCCCACCCGTGGACGATGCGCCGGAGCACGCCGTCCTCTGCCTGTTCGGCGAGGTGATCGAGCGGCTGGCGGGCGAGGGGGCACCGGTGCTGTGGGAGCTACGGGCCGCTCACGGGGTCCATCCCGTGTACGGCGTCGACGTGGACGGTCATCGGATCGCGGTCCTGCATCCCGGGGTGGGCGCGCCGCTCGCCGGCGCGTTCCTCGAGGAGATGATCGGGTCGGGCTGCCGGAAGTTCGTCGGGATCGGCATGGCCGGAGGGCTCCTCCCGGCCGTCACCATCGGACACGTCACGGTGCCGACCTCGGCGGTCCGCGACGACGGCACCAGCTACCACTACCTGCCGGCGAGCCGCGAGGTCCAGCCCTCGATCGACGCGGTGGGCGCGATCCAGGCGACCCTGGCTCGACACGACGTTCCGTTCGTGGCGGGGAAGACCTGGACCACCGATGCGCCCTACCGCGAGACCCGCCTCAAGGTGGATCGCCGCGTGGCGGAGGGTTGCATCTCCGTGGAGATGGAGGCGGCGGCGCTGTTCGCGATCGCCCGATTCCGCGACGTGCCGCTCGCCATGATGTTCATGACCTCTGACAACCTCTCCGGAGACGAGTGGGACGGCAGCGGGTTCGCCGCGCATCTGGAGACGCGCGAGCTGCTGTTGCAACTGGCGTGCGAGGCCGTGCTCGCGCTCTGAGGCATGCGGGTGCGGAAGATCGCCGTTGGGGGCTGTACCGTTGGACCGTTCGCCAGGATCCGGGAGGCCGGGATGGGAGTGACGCGTGGGCGCCGCTGAGCCGACCGTGCGGACCGCGCCGGTCGAGGTCGATCGTCCCGCGGACGAGGCCGTCGTCACGCCGGCCGTGCCGTGGATCGTGATCGTGTGGAACGATCCTGTGAACCTGATGACCTACGTGACCTGGGTGTTTCAGCGCCTCTTCGGGTACTCGCTCCAGCGTGCGACCGAGCTGATGCTGGACGTCCATCACAAGGGCAAGGCCGTGGTGGCGAGCGGGGCGCGCGAGCAGTGCGAGTCCCACGTGGCGCGCCTGCACGCGTTCGGACTCTGGGCGACCATGCAGCAGGACCGCTGACCGTGGACGACGACGCCGTCTTCTCGTCCGTGGCCCGCGGGGCGATGGAGGTCGACCTGCACGACAGCATCCGTGACCTGCTGGACCGGCTCTGCGATCAGCTCGAGCAGCTGCTGCGGCGGGAGAACCCCGCCAGCGATCCGGCCATGGCCCGGCTGTTCCCGGCCGCCTACCCCGACGATCCGCTGCGCGAGCTGGAGTTCGAGCGCATGACCGGCGACGACCTCACGCGCGGCCGCCTGGCGGCGTTGCAGACCGTCCGCGCCTCACTCCGGGCCGAGCTCCTCGATCAGAAGCAGAGCCTCGCGTGGCTGGGGACGCTGAACGACCTGCGCCTCGTGCTGGGCAGCCGTCTCGACGTCACCGAGGAGAGCACGGCGGCCGACTTCCCCGACGCCGACGACGCGGCCACCTTCCAGATCTATCAGCTGCTCGGCGGCCTGCAGGGGCGCCTCCTCTTCGCGATGGATCCGGCGATCGAGGAGCCCGAGCTCTAGGGATGCCACCGGACGTTCCCCGACCGAGCTCAGACCCGGGGTTCGCTGAACGAGTCCGGCACCGGTCCGCCGGCAAGCTCGGCGGCGCGCTCGACCCACGACACCGGCAGCGCATCGGGGATCGGGGCCCCCGCCATCTCGGCGAAGTACGTGGTCCACGCGCGCGGGACCACGCGCGCCCACTGGTAGCCGCCGCCGCCGGTGGCCACCCACCGCCCGCCGGCCGCCTCGTGCGCCAGCTCGTGGAGCGCGGTCGCCGTCTCGCGGTACGCCCGCGTGGTGAGGCGCAGGTGCGCGAGCGGGTCGGTGTGGTGCGTGTCGCAGCCGAGCTGCGTGACCAGCACGTCGGGTGCGAACGCCCGGACGGCCGCCGGCACAATGGCGTGAAACGCCTCCAGCCAGCCCTCGTCGCCGGTGCCCGGCGGCAGCGGCACGTTGATGACGGAGCCATCCCCCGGCCCGGCGCCGCGCTCGGCAGCCGAGCCGGTGCCGGGGAAGAAGCCGAGCTCCGGCGCGTACTCGTGGATCGAGATCGTGAGCACCCGCGGGTCGGCGAGGAACGCGGCCTGCACCCCGTCGCCGTGATGCACGTCCACGTCGACGTAGGCGACGCGGTCGAGGCCGCCGTGCGCCAGCATCCATGCGATCCCCACCGCGGGGTCGTCGTACACGCAGAAGCCCGAGGCGCGCGACGCCATGGCGTGATGCAATCCGCCCGCGGCGTTGAACGCGTGCGCCGCGCGGCCCTCCACCACGGACCTGGCCGCCGCGATCGTTGCGCCGCAGACGATTGCGGCCGCCTCGTGCATGTCGGCGAAGATCGGGTTGTCGCCGGGTCCGTAGCCGAACCGGCTCCAGTCGCCGCCCTCGCCGTGCCCCGCCCGGCGGGTGGCGTCGATGAACGCGTCCGAGTGCACCAGACCGATCGCGTCGTCGCCGGCCGGGTCGGCGCCGAGCACCGTCACCCCCGGCGCCGCGTCCAGCCCGCACGCGCGCAGCAGATCCCAGGTCAACAGGACACGCTCCGGGCGCAGCGGATGCTGCGGTCCGTGGTCGTAGATGCGGGCCTCCGGCGCGATCACCAGCCCGACGGCGCCGCTCACACCACCGACCGGATCGCCGCCGCTGTGCGTTCGACGAGCGTCACGGCCTCGTCGTCGGCCAGGCAGAACGGCGGACCGAGCATCAGCAGGTCGCCGTCGGTCCCGTTCACGTGCCCGGTGCTGGCGTACAGCAGCAGGCCGGCGTCGCGAGCGGCGGCAAGTACCCGCTCGGTCACCTTGTCGGCGCGCGGGAACGGCTCCTTCGAGTCCGGGTCCCGCACGAGCTCGATGCCGATCATCAGCCCGAGACCCCGGACGTCGCCCGCGGCAGGACACCCGTCGAGCGCCGTGCAGAGATCCTTGCGGATCCGCTCCCCCAGCTCGCGGCTGCGGTCGATCAGCCCGTCCTCGCGCAGGCGCCGCAGCACGGCGCTGCCCACCGCCGCCCCCAGCGCGTTGTGCGACCACGTGAAGCCGTGCGTAAAGCCGCGCGGTGCCACGGTGTCGAACACCTCACCGCTGGCGGCCGCGAAGCCGAACGGCACGTAGCCGCTGGTGCACCCCTTGCCGGCGGTGAGGATGTCGGGCCGCACGTCCCAGTTGTCGACGCCGAACCACCGACCGGTCCGCCCGAAGCCGGTCATCACCTCGTCGGCGATCACCAGGACGCCGTGGCGGCGACACACCTCCACCACGGACGGCCAGTACCCCTCGCACGGCACGGCGGCGGCCAGGGTGGCCCCGGCCACGGGTTCGGCGATGAACGCCGCGACGGTCTCGGGTCCGGCCTGCTGGATCATCCGTTCGAGCTCACCGGCGTGCCAGCGGTCGCAGGCGTCGGGATGCGAGGGATTCTCGCAGCGGTACTCGTCGGCGGCGGGGGCGTGCAGGAACCGGCCGAGCCAGGGGGTGTAGGGCCGGCGCAGCGGCTCCTTGCCCGAGGCGTCCAGCGCCCCGAGGGTGTTGCCGTGGTACGAGGTTCGCCGTGAGATCACCGACGTGCGGGTCCCCTCGCCACGTGCCAGGTGATAGGTCCTCGCCAGCTTGAGCGCCGTCTCCACCGCCTCCGATCCGCCCGAGACCGGGTAGATCCGCCCGTCGCGCATCGGAAGCAGCTCGCTCACCTGCGCGGCGTAGGTCTCGAGGGCCTCCGTGGTGAAGGCGGCGCCGTGGACGTACTGGGTCCGGGCGAGCTGCGCCGTGGCCGCCGCGATCAGCGAGGGATCGCCGTGGCCCACGTTCACCACCACCGCGCCACCGGCGCCGTCCAGGTAGCGCCGCCCGTCAGCGTCGGTGATCCAGACGCCCTCGGCCGCCACCGCGGTGGGGACCTGACGATCCAGGACCCGCCCGAAGACGCGACTCACTCGGGGTCGGCCCCGTCCACCGGCGTCGGCTCGTCGTCCAGCGGCGTGGGCTCCTGGGCGAACTTCGCGTAGACCTCCCGCAGCGTGGTCCCCCGCGCCCTGCGGCTCGAGCGGATCTGCTCGGCCCAGTCCGGCTCCGGCTCCGGGTCCTCGGAGGCCGGTGTCGCCCACGGGGCGTCGTCGTCGGGTGGTTGCCGGTCGCGTCCTTCCACGTCGTCGAGCCTACCTACTTCGTGTACGCGCCGCCGGGGTCGAGCTCCTCACGGATCGTGCGGAGCTCCTCGGGCGTGGGGGGCGGTGTCTCACCCAAGCTCGCCGCCACCGCCGGCTCCCAGCCCATGCCGGCACGCACCTGCTCGAGGGTGACGCCAGGGTGGAGCGTGGCCAGCGTCATCTCGCCGCTGGCCTCGTCGAAGACGTAGGTGCCCAGGTCGGTGACGACGTCGGTCGGGCCGCTGCCGTGCCAGCCGCGCGCCGCGTCACGCGAGGGGTCCCCGCTGTGCCCGGGCGAGGTGCAGAAGTCGATCCGATCCACGAACGACCGCTGCGCCTGGCGCATGATGACCAGGATCCTCTTCGCGTGGATCGCGATCTCACACGCCCCGCCGGAGCCGGGCAGCCGCACCGTCGGCGATGCGTAGTCGCCGATCACCGTGGTGTTGAGGTTGCCGAACCGGTCGATCTGCGCGCCGCCCAGGAACGCCACGTCGATCAGCCCCGCCTGGAGGTAGAACGCGAACAGCTCGAACATGCTGGTGATGGCGGTGGCGCCGGTGGCGAGCGTCGGATCGCCGATCGACAGCGGCAGTCGCTCCGGCCGCGCGCCGAACACGCCGGACTCGTACACGAGCTGCAGCTCCGGCGCCACGGTCCGCTGCGCGAGGTTGCACACGATGTTGGGCAGGCCCACGCCCACGAAGCAGTTGGCCGCCCCGGCCAGCCGGCGGGCGCTGGCGGCGATCATGATCTCCGACTTCGAGTAGCCGGGGCCCGCCGCGGCGCTCACGCGTACCTGCCGTAGTCGACCTCGCCCGAGAGCGCCGGGCCGGGCTTCAGACCGTCCCAGCGCGCGGCGCCCATCTTCTGCACGTACTCGGCGTGGTCGGCCGTGCCGTACACCCACTCCCGGAGCCAGGCCTCCAGCGTGTCGGGGTCCTTCGCGATACGGTCCCACTCCAGATAGAAGGCGTTGTCGCGGTCGTAGTACCCCTGCGCGAAGCTGGGGTGGCAACCGAAGGGCGCCTCCACCACGGCGTCCACCACCACGCCCGGGATCACCGTGCGGTTGGGGTCGCGGCGGATGACCGACTCCTCCACGACCTCCTCCACCACCACGATCACGCGGTGGGCGGCGAACGCCGCCTCCTTCTGGCAGCCGAGCAGCCCCCAGATCTGCGTGTCGCCGCCGGCGTCGGCGCGCTGCGCGTGCACGATCGTGACGTCGGGCTTCAGCGGCGGCACGACGAAGACCTGATCGCCGTCGTCGTAGGGCGAGGTCATGGGGACGATCTTCGGGTTGACCACCGGGATGTCGCTCTCGTAGTAGCTGCGCAAGGGGAAGAACGGCAGGTTCGAGGCGCCCGCCATGTACCGGCACACCATCCCGAAGTGCGAGTACTCCTCGATCTCCAGCGGTTCGGGATCGGCCCGCTCGATGCGACGGCGCACCGCGTGGAGGTTGCCGACGCCCGGATTGCCCATCCAACTGAAGATCAGCTTGCCGGCGACGCCCGCGCCGATCATCTGGTCGTACACCACATCGGGCGTCATTCGCGCGAGCGTCAGATCGCGTCGTCGCTGCCGGATGATCTCGTGGCCCGCCGCGAAGCAGATCAGGTGCGTGAACCCCTCGATCGCCACGGTGTCACCGTCGTGGACCAACTCACGGACGGCGTCGTGCATCGTGGTGACCTTCGAGCCCGTCATGACGGTCGCGCCTTCGGCGGATCGTCGCGGGGACCACGGAGCACGCAGAACTCGTTGCCCTCGGGATCGAGCATCACGGTCCAGAAGCTCCCACCCTCGTCCACCCGGCCCTCGACGGTGGCGCCAGCCTCGAGGAGGCGCTGGACCTCGGCCACCATCGTCTCCGGCGGCGACAGATCGAGGTGGAGCCGGTTCTTCACCGTCTTGCCCTCCGGCACCGCGAAGAACAGCATCGTCCAGCCGCCGGCACCCTCGACCGGCACGATCGAGGCGCCCTCGTCGTCCTCGTCGTCGAGACGGTAGCCGAGCGCCGTCGCCCAGAAGCGCGCCAGCGGCCCAGGGTCGTGGCAATCCACATTGAGGGCGTCGACGAGCGAGCTCACGGCGCCTTCTACGAGCCGGCCCGTTCGACCTCGGCGATGGCCTCCTCGAAGATCTCGAGGGCGGCCTGCGCCTGGTCCTCGCGGAACACCAGCGGCGGCGAGATGCGGATGGCGTCGTCCCCGCAGCCCAGCGCCAGCAATCCCCGACGGAAGCAGGCCTGTTCGACCGCCGCCGCCCGGTCGTGATCGGTCAGGGACACGCCGATCCACAGGGCGCGGCCGCGGACCTCGGTGACGATCGGATGGCGCTGCGCGATCCCGTGCATACCCGACAGGAAGATCTCGCCGACGCGCGAGGCGTTGGCCATCAGACCCTCCTCCTCGATCACGTCGAAGGTGGCGAGCGCCGCCGCGCACGGCACCGGCGACCCGCCGTAGGTGGAGCCGTGCGCGCCGGCCTCCCACGTCATCAGGTCCTCGCGCGCCACCATGGCGCCCAGCGGCAGGCCGCTGGCGATCCCCTTGCCGACCGTGATGATGTCGGGCGTCACGCCCTCCTGCTCGATCGCCCACATGGTGCCGCTTCGGCCCATCCCCGACTGCACCTCGTCGCAGACCAGCAGGATGCCGTGCCGGTCGCACAGCTCCCGCAGGTACGCGAACCAGCCCTCCGGCGGCAGCACGTAGCCGCCCTCGCCGAGCCAGGACTCCACAACGATGGCCGCCACCTCGTCGGGCGACACCATCCGCCGGAACAGGACCTCCTCGATGTGCTCGAAGTCCCCGTAGAAGGAGTGGTACACGCTGGGCAGCATGGGCCCGAAGTGCCGGCGGTACCGCGCCTTACTGGCGGTGAGCGACACGCTGCCCATGGAGCGTCCGTGGAACGATCCGTAGAACGCGATCAGGTACTGGCGCCCGGTGGCGTACCGCGCGAGCTTGATGGCGGCCTCGACGGCCTCGGTGCCGGAGTTCGACAGGAAGGTGCGGGCCGGGGCGCCGCCGAACGGCGCCACAGCGCCCAGGCGCTCAGCCACGTCGGCGTAGATCGGCAGGTAGAAGTCGCTGGCGGAGTAGTGCAGCAGCTCGGCCGCCTGCCGCTGCACTGCCTCCACCACGCGCGGGTGACAGTGCCCCGTGGAGGTGACGGCGATCCCCGCGTTGATGTCGAGGAACAGGTTGCCGTCCACGTCCTCCACGATCGAGCCGGCGCCGCGGCGGGGCACGAACGGGTACGCGCGCGGCAGCGACGGCGACGTGACCCTGCCGTCGCGTTCGATCCGCGCCAGCGCCTCGGGGCCCGGAACGTCCGTGATCAGCTTCGGCCGGCTGTGGGCGGCCAGCGATTCGTAGGTGAGGGCCGTGTCCGCCTGGCTCACTCCTCGATCACCGTCCGGGACTGCTCGCGCATGTACTGCGTCACGTAGTACGGGCCGCCGCCGGCCTTGCCGGTGGTGCCGGAACCCTTCCAGCCGCCGAAGGGCTGCACGCCGGGCCACGCGCCAGTGGTGGCGCCGGCGCGCCGGTTCACGTACACCACGCCGGCCTGGATCCGGTCGAGCCACTCGTCGATCTCGCTCTGGTCCTCGGTGAACAGGCCGGCCGTCAATCCGTACTCGGTGTCGTTGGCCTTCTCGATCGCCTCGTTCAGGTCGTCGAAAGCGCCCACGGCCACGAAGGGCACGAACAGCTCCTTGCGCCACAGCCAGCTGTCCTCGGGCGCCTCCACCACGGTCGGCTCCACGAACAGGCCGCGCGCGAAGTCGCCCTCGGTGATGCGCTGGCCGCCGGTGACGATCGTGCCGTTCTTGCGCGCCTCCTCGGCGGCCTCCTCGAAGGTTTCCATGGCGGGCTCGTTGATGATCGGTCCCATGTACACGTCGCGCTCGATCGGGTTGCCGACCTTGATCTTCTCGGTCTTGGCCTTCAGCGCGCCCACGAAGTCGTCGTACACCTCGCGCTGCACGTACACGCGGCTGCACGCCGAGCACTTCTGGCCCCCGAACCCGAAGGCGCTGCGCAACACGCCGTCGCTGGCCTTGTCCAGGTCGGCGTTCTTCGTCACGATCGTGGGGTTCTTGCCGCCCATCTCGCAGATGACGGGCTTCGGCACGTCGGTTGTGAAGTGCTTGTAGATGTCCATGCCCACCGGGTACGAGCCGGTGAACGTCACGCCGTTCACGTCGGGGTGGTGCCACAGGTGGTCGCCGGCGACGGCGCCGCGCCCGATCACCAGGTGGAAGGCGCCTGGTGGCACGCCGCCGTCTCGGTAGCACTCGTAGAGCTTGTAGCCCAGCAGCGCGCCCTGGTTCGAGGGCTTCAGCACCACGGTGTTACCGGCTACCAGCGCGCCGCTGGACGGGCCCCCCGACAACGCCATCGGGAAGTTGAACGGGCTGATGACCGCCCACACACCGTGGGGGCGCAGCACGTCGTAGTACTCGCCCGCGGCGCCCAGACCGCTCATGGGCACGCGGAACCCGTCGTGCCTGTCGACCTCGTCGCAGTTCCAGCGGATCAGCTCGGCGGTCTCCTGCACGTCGCCCAGCGCTTCCAGGCGGCTCTTGCCCACCTCGTAGGCCATCAGCGCTGCCAGGTCGAAGACCCGCTCCTCCATGATGTCGGCGACCTTCCGAAGGATCCGCACGCGCTCCTGCCAGCCCGTGCGGTCCCACTCGAGCTGGTAGGCCTTCGCCGCCGCGACGGCGTCGTCGACGTCGGCGGTGGTGGCCTGCGAGAACCGGCCGATCAGGAGGTCCTTGTCGATCGGCG
>JBDUEF010000003.1:0-46360 GCA_040002535.1 Actinomycetota bacterium
CTACGACGAGCGGGCGGCCGGGCTGCTGATGGAGCGCACGCTCGCCTTCCTCCAGCGCGTCGGCTGAAACGGAAAGATCGAGCGGGGCTGCGGGGGCAGGGTGCTTTCGCCAACGCCAGTGCAGCCCGGGCTAGGGAGCCAGCTGTCAGCCCGCTCGGTGGTCGAGGACGGGGTACACCATCTGGGACCCCTCTATCCCCTTGAGCTCGACCTGGCGGGGCTCTCCGAAGCTGTACCAACCTGTCGGCCCGATCAAGTCATGAACGAGGGACGACACCACGATCTCCCCACCCGAGGCCGAGGAGGCGATCCGGGCTGCGTAGGCAACCGCGTGTCCGAAGAAGTCGTCGGCCTCGCGGATCGTCTCGCCCACGTGGAGCCCGATCCGAACCCGGATCGGCGAGCCGGGATCGTCGAATCGCTCGCCGAGCCTCTGCTGGATCGCGAGGGCGCAGGCGAGGGCTCGTCGGGAGGAGGGGAAAGCCAGCATGAATCCGTCGCCCTGATTCTTCACGACCTTGCCGTCGAACTCTCCGGTGACTGACTCGATCACCTCGTTGTGGACGTGGAGCACGGCCATCCATCGGTCGTCGCCGAGCAGGCCGTTCAGCTGGGTGGAATCCTCGATGTCGGTGAACGCGATCGTGACCGTGCCGTCGGCCGACATGGTGCCGGAAAGGTCCGGTCGCGCCGCCTGCACCGACACGGCGATGTCGTCCACCGACGTGGTGAGGAGGAAGCCGTACGACTCGTTGGTGGCGGGCACCGCGCTTAACCACTGCACGATCTTCCACTCCCCGTGCTCCAGGTGCAGCACGCAGGAGACGCGATACGGAACCGTGCCGAGTGCCGCCTCGAATTCCATCTCGGCGCTGGCCCAACCAACGGTGCCCTCCGACATGGCGTGGATATCGCTGACCCGTCGCCAGGGGAAGCCGCCCGTCTCGCGGATCTGCTGGATCAGCACGAGCGCTGCCTCGTCGCCGTCCCGCCAGTGCTCGGCGGGATCGGAGCCGTACCGCTCGAAGCCGGGCTGGCGCGAGAAGCGGTTGCTCACCGCCTGCTCGTCGCCGTCCCGGATCGCGTCGAGGAGGCGCGCCAGGACGTTCGCCATCTCCGGAGAGGGTTCCATCGGCACAGTGTGACAATCACGGAGCCGCCAGGCAAAGGCGCGGGGGGCAGCCTCACGCGCCGGGCGCGTGCACGATCAGACCCCTTCAGCGAATGCGAATGCGCGACTCCCTATGACTGTTCGCTCACGACCCGGTACGGGTGCCAGCGGTCGGTAGGCCCTTCAGGGCGAAACTCCACGCAGCGGGCTCCCTCGATGCGCGAGGCTAGATCGCGTGCCGCTCGACGTTGGCCATAGGGTCGTTCGTCGGTTCATGACCAGCCGGGTACGTGGATGCTGGGCTGACCCCGCGGAGGCTGCCCTCCCCCGAAGAGCGGTCCGGTTGCAGCTCCCCGTGCGGTGATGTAGTGCTCATGCGTGCGGGAGACCGGGAGAAACGTCGTCGCGGGGAGCGTCGCCGCCTTGGTGGGATCCGCGCTGGCGGTCCGGGCGGTCGCCGCTGACCCCCGTCTGGTCGTCGTCGCGATCGGGGCCGGCTGTCTCCTCACCTCGGTGCTGGGCGGCGTGGTCGTGGCCCGGTCGGGACACAGGGCCGGCCCTCTGCTGGTCGCGGCCGGGATCGTGGGCGCCATCTTCCTCCGCTCGAGCTCGGAGGGAGGAGCCGCCGGGTCAGACGTGGCGATGACGGCACTGGCGGCGGCAGCCGGAGCGCTGACGCTCGTCCTGGTGTCGCTGCCGGAGGGGACCTTCGGATCTCGTCTGCGGCGGGCCGTCGCGATGCTGGCCGTCTTCGGAACCGCGGTCGTTGCCGCGACCGCCGGGGCGCGCGGCGCCGACGCCGGCGTAGGGACGGCTGCCACCGGCGTCGGGCTGTGGCTCGGGGGATCAGCGATCGCCCTCGCGGGAGCCGGTGCCTGCGTCGCGTTGCTCGCGCGCGCCCGGGCGGCGCGGGGGGACGAGCGAGCGAAGCTGGCGTGGCCCGCCGCCGGCGCCTGTCTCACCGCGGGAGCGGCCACGGCCCTCGTCCTCCTGGGTCATGGCCTCTCTGTGGACGGCGGCTCCGCTGCCTCCTCGGCCGCGTGGGTCACGATCGGTCTCGCCCTCCCCATAGGCCTGATCGTCGGCGCCGTGGGATGGAAGCTGTTCGATGTTTGGAGGCTGGCCGGCTACCTGGCGGACTACCGGCTGTGGACCGCCTCGTTCGTCGCACTGGCGGTGGCGGTGGTGGCGGTGGTGGCCGTCGCGGTCGGATCGGTCCTGGACATCGGGTGGTGGCGTGCGATCGGGGTCGGGGTCGCCGCGGTGGTCACCGCGTTCCTCGCCGATGTCGTTCGCGCCCACCTGCAGGGCCGTGTCGATCGCCGGTTCGGTCAGCGCCAGGAGGATCCGGCCCGGACGATGGAGGATCTGGCCGCGCGCTGGACGACGGAGGATTGGGACACGCCATCCCTGCGTGGGCCCGTGTTCGACCTGCTCGCCCACGTGGCGCCGATGGCCGTCGCCGAGGGCATCGATGGCATCCGATTCGCCGTGCGCACCGACGACCGAGAGATCGGCCGGCACACGTTCGTCCACGGGGCCTACGACCTACATACCATGGAGCTCGCGGTGCGGCTGCTCGCCGATCGCGGCCTCGAGCTCCGCGGACGCACGTTCCTGGACGTGGGCGCGAACATCGGCACCGCGTCGGTCGTCGCGATCCGGCGATTCGGCGCCGCTGCGTGCGTGGCGATCGAACCAGCCCCCGAGAACCTGGAGCTCCTCCGGTGGAACGTCGCTCTGAACGGGATGCAGGACGTGGCGACGATCTTCCCGGTCGCCGTCTCGGACCACGAGGGGCGCCTCACGTTGCGGCTGTCGGATTCCAACGCCGGTGACCACCGGCTCCGGACCGCCGCCGCCGGGCCGCAGTTCCGGCCCGACCGCCGCCGGGAGATCGAGGTGGACGTGGTCTCGCTGGACGGGTTGCTCGAGCGGGCAGGCATCGCGCTCGAGGCCCTGGGTCTGGTGTGGATGGACGTCCAGGGGCACGAGGGTCGCGTCCTGTCGGGCGCACCGACCCTGCTGGCCAGCGGCGTACCGATCGTCGTGGAGCTCTGGCCCTCGGGACTACGGGACGCGGGGGGACTGGGATCGTTCTGGCAGGCCCTCGAGGAGAACTACCGATGGGCGGTCGACCTTCGCGCTGCATCGGACGACGAGCCACGTCCCATGTCGGTCTCGCAGCTCCGTGCATCGATCGGCGACGTCGGCGACCCTCAGTGGTTCACCGACATCCTCGCCGGATGGTGACGATCGGCGCAGGGGGGCCGCTACGGCCGGGGGCCGAACACGTACTCCTCTGCTTCGCAGACCCTGACGTAGCCGATCCGAGCGTAGATCGCGTTCGACGTGGGGTTGGCCATGTCGGTGAACAGGAAGCATGCGGGATCCCCCAGCGCCAGCCGAGCCGAGGAGAGCTCGGCCACCAGCCGGGTCGCGTAGCCACGGCCCCGGTGCTCCTGCGGCGTGTACACGGGGCCGATCCGTGCGCCGACGCCGGGGACCTCGCGATAGCCCGACACCGAGACGACCGCCGTCCCGTCCTCCCACAGCCAGTAGCCGCTGCCCCGCCCGACCGATCGCAGCTCGATGTCCAGGTCCGTGCGAGCGTCGTCCCGCGGGTGCTCGGGCGGCAGCGCCTCGTCCATGAACGCCCGCATCCACCGGCGCAGCAGGTCCCGATCCCCGGGCGTCGCGACACGCGCGGCGCCCGCAGGCGCCGGCACGTCGGCGACCGACGTCAGCCGCCACACGCCCTCCTCCAGGATGCGCTGGGCGCCGCGACCGGTGAGCTCGGTGACGCGGGCGGCGAATCGCTGGGCCCACGGACGGTTGGCGGTGACCCCGGGCAACGGGCCGGCGTCGGCGACGACCGCGTCGGCCAGCGTCTCGACGGCGTCGGCCTCGACCGGCTCGGCCAGCAGCAGGTTGTACGACTCGGTCTGCATCGCCAGACCCCGCGGCTCGCCGTCCCGCACGGCCATCCACAGATGGAAGACCGGATAGACCTCGGGCTGGTCCTGCAGGACCTGCAGGACCGTCAGCAGAAGGTTGTTGCGTGCGGCGTCGGCGATCAGCAGCGGCTCGCCATCGCGGCGGAAGGATGCCGGATCGCCGTAGCGGAGAACCTCCATCGCCGGATGCTACACACCTCTACACTGAGCCGATGACCGTCGGCGTGCGGTACCTGGTGCAGGACCTGGACGCCACCGTCGACTTCTACCTCCGGCACCTCAGCTTCGGGGAGATGGAGCGGCTGGAGGGCGCGCCCTTCCGGATGCTGGCACGCGGCGACCTCCGCCTGTGGCTCAGCGCGCCCGGCAGCTCCGCAGCGCGCCCCATGCCCGACGGCGCGCAGCCGGTGTCCGGCGGCTGGAACCGATTCGTGATCGAGGTCGACGACATCGAAGCCGAGGTGTCGCGCCTGCGTTCGGGCGGCGTCCGGTTCCGCAACGACATCGTCTCGGGCCCCGGCGGCAGACAGGTCGTGATCGAGGATCCCTCGGGCAATCCTATCGAGCTGTTCCAGCCCGCCTGAGCGCTACTCCAGGTGCTTCGCGCGCGGGTCTTGGGCGACCGGCTCGCGGTAGTCGGGGTCGCTGCGGGCCACCAGGAACTCCACCGCCGCCCAGATCATCTTGGAACGCGGGAAGAACCAGATGGGGATCACCACCATGATCACCACGCTCCCCAGCATGAGGGGCACGACCGGCACGTCGGGCACGGTCATGACGAGCACTACCACCAGCATCACGAGCCACACCGCGGTGGCCGCGATGTAGTTCAGCGTGAGAGCGCCGAGGAATCCTCCCTCCTCCTTCGCGAAACGCAGGCCGCAGCGCGGGCACGCGTTGCGCATCTCGAGGTACGAGACGAACGTGTCCCGAGCGCCGCAACGCGGGCACCGCTTCCGGAGGCCCCGCAGCAGGGCGACGAGGCCGCCGACCGGCGCGTACAGAGGCGGCGACGCCGGCGCGCGCTGCGGCTCGCCCCCTGGACCGAGCGACGCGTACGCCCCCGAGCTCGTGCCACCGTCAGCGCCCGTGGTACACCGCCCAGAGCTTCCGGACAGGAGATCTGGCCCGCCACTCCGCGTGCGATCCCCGCGGCGTCACCAGGACGTCGCCGGGACCCACGTTCAGCACCCCGCCGCCGTCGATCGCCACGTCGACCTCGCCCTGCAGCAGGCAGGCGACCTCGTGGTAGTCGCGCAGGTCCATGGGCCCGGTCTCCGGTGCACGGCGCCAGAGACCGACGGCCGCCTGCCCGTCGAGCGAGCGGAACACTACCGCCTCCTCGCCGGGGGGTGTCGGGTCGCCGGGCTCGGTCGGGATCTGGTTCCACGTCAGGTGCTCCGCGTTGGCGTCGATCGTGCGGATCCGCGTGTCGTCGCCCTGCGCGCCCTCGTAGATGACGAAGCACTTGGTCAGGGGCTCCCGGATGCGCCATGTGCCCTTCGCGCCGTTGGGCGTGACGAGGATGGTTCCGGGCACGAGCTCGTGCACGCGTCCGTCATCCGCCTCCATGTCCGCGGTGCCCCCGAGGATCAGGGCCACCTCGTCGTAGGAGCGTTCGAAGGCCCACGAGTCGGGCTCGCGGGCCCACAGCCCCACGGTCAGCTTGCCGTCGGGGCTGGTGAAAACGGTGGTCTCCGCCCCGCCGGCACCGGCCAGGCCCGCCGGCTCCACCAACGGCGTCCAGTCGCCCTGCTGCGTCGATGGCACCACCTGGATCTCCGTTGCGCGCACGTGCATTCCTCCTCGTCCGCTGGTACCCACGGGTTCGTCGTTCGTACCCGAGGCCGGCAGGCTACCTTCGGATCATCCAAGTCGTAGGTCGTGCGACGGGTCCCTCCGTCGGGACCCAGGGGTACAATCGCCCGACCATGAAGAGCCACGGGACCCCGCTCGGGAAGAGCCGTCGCGCACAGCTCGGCGTCGTGGACTACACCCTGCAGAAGCGCTCGCTCCTGCGCGACGCGCGTGACGGGCTCCTGGCGCTGACGGATCTGTGCGACGCCCATCCCGAGCTCGTGCGCGCCGCCAGGCATGTCGGGGAGCCCACCCGCCGCGACTGCCCGATCTGCGGCAAGGACGAGCTGGTGCTGCTGGCCTACGTCTACGGCGACGGCCTGAAGACGGAGAACGGCCGCGTCTGGTCGCTGGCCATCGGCATGAAGATGGCGGCCGCCAATCCGGGTTCCTGCTGCTACGTGGTGGAGGTCTGCCGCGGGTGCAACTGGAACCACCTCTCCGAGGCGTTCACCGCGCGCACGACCGCCGCGATGTGACGGTCTGATCCGTCACCGTCCCGTCACAGGATCGCCGCACCGACGATCGGCCCTCCCGACGTTTGATGACCGACCCCCTCGGTAGACTCGACCTCGTGTCTCTCGACACCGCCTCTCCTCGAAGAGGTTCCCGCAGCGGCAAACATGCCCCCGGCATCCGGTCGAAGTCCCCCAAGAAGAAGGGCTTCTTCCGGCGGTGGTGGTGGGTGATGCTCGGCCTCCCCTTCCTCGGGTTCCTGGTGGTCGCCGGCACGCTGGTCTGGGTCTACGTGCACCTGCAGCTCCCCGACACCCTCCCGCCGCTGCAATCCACCTATGTGTACGATCGGCAGGGGCAGCTGCTCACCACCCTCCACGGCACGGTGGATCGCACGGCGATCTCCCCGGGAAGGGTGTCCGACACCGTGAAGCACGCGATTCTGGCCGCGGAGGACGACGGCTTCTACCAACACCCCGGCATCGACCCGATGGGGATCGCGCGGGCGGCGTGGACCGACCTGATCAAGCACGGCACCGTGCAGGGCGGCAGCACCATCACCCAGCAGGTCGTGAAGAACGTCTACGCCGGCACCTATGAGACCGATCCTGCGGGCGTGGTGACCTACACCGTGCCGCCCCGCTCGATCGGACAGAAGGTGCGCGAGGCGCTGTTGGCCCTGAAGCTCGAGTCCGAGCAGTCGAAGGATCAGATCCTGGCCACCTACCTCAACACGATCTACTTCGGCCACGGTGCCTACGGCATCCAGGCCGCCGCGAAGACCTACTTCGACCGCGACGCCTCGGCGCTGACCGACACGCAGGCCGCCCTGCTGGCGGGGCTGGTCCGCTCGCCGAGCTTCTACGACCCCTCGGTGAAGGGCAACGAGCAGGTGGCTACCGACCGGCGCAACTACGTCCTGGATCAGATGGTGGAGAACGGATGGATCGAGCCCGCTCGTGCCGATGTGCTGAAAGCGCAGAAGATCCACGTGATCCCCCCGCAGGAGACGTTCAACACGCCGGGTGACTCCGAGTACTTCGTTGACTACGTGAAGCGCGATCTGACCAAGCTCTACGGAGGGGCGAAGGTCTTCGGCGGCGGCATGCGCGTCACCACCACCATCGACCTGACGTTGCAGCAGGAGGCGGAGGCGGCGGTGAAGGCGCACCTGCCCTCGGCGTCGGACCCCGCCGCCGCCGTGGTCACGATCGACGCCGGCACCGGCCAGGTGCTGGCGATGGTGGGAGGCAACAACTTCAACCGTTCGAAGGTCAACCTGGCCACGGGTGACGGCGGAACGGGCCGACAGGCCGGCTCGGCGTTCAAGCCGTTCACGCTCTCCGCCGCCATGGCCGACGGGTACGACCTGCGCAAGTACTGGCAGGGACCCTCCACGATCACCATCCCCAACAAGGCGTGCTACACCGACGGCAAGCCCTGGACGCTGTCGAACGCGTCGGACGCCGAGAGCGGGACATTCAGTCTGGAAGACGCGACCGCCTACTCGGTGAACACGGTGTTCGCACAGGTGATCGCCGAGCTCGGGCCGACCCGCGTGGTGGACATGGCCCACGACCTGGGCATCCGCTCGAAGCTCGGTCCCTACTGCGCGGCAACCCTCGGGACGGAGGCGGTCAACCCCTTGGAGATGACCAACGCCTACGGCACCCTGGCGGATCGCGGCCTCCGCACGTGGGCAACGCCCCTGATCTCGGTGGACGATCGTCATCGTCAACCCATCCCCACGGCCGACGGCGGCACGCCCACCCCCCGCGCACGGCAGGTCTTGGATCAGAACGATGCCGACCTCGTGACATCGGCCCTACAGGGCGTCGTGGACTTCGGCACCGGCACCGCCGCCGACCTCGGACGTCAGGTGGCCGGCAAGACCGGCACAGCGCAGGACTACGTGGACGCCTGGTTCTGCGGGTACCTGCCCGCGCCGTCGGCCAGGGCCGCGGCTCCCGACGGGTACGAGTCCGCTCCGCAGCTCGTCACCTGCGTCTGGATGGGCTACCCGGAAGGGGAGAGATCCATGGACAGCGTGGAGGGCGTCACGCCGGTCTACGGTGGGACGATCCCCGCAGCCATCTGGCACGACTACATGGCGGCGGCGGTGGACTCCCTGCAGATCGACGCCACCGACTTCCCTGTGCCGTCCAACGAGGGCCACGACAAGGGCCCGCCGACGCCGGCGCCCGTCCCGCAGCCCTCGCCGGCAGCCTCGCCCAGCCACGAGCCGAGCCCCACGACCGACCCGAGTCCGTCGGGCTCCCCGAGTCCCACGGGTTCGCCCAGCCCCACCGATTCCCCGTCCCCGTCCCCGTCCGGCTCGCCGGCGGCACCGGCGCGTGGGCGACCCCCCCGGGGGCGTGGACCCTAGGCCTGCACGAACTCCCGTGCCGGCGCGAGGTCGATGGGCAGGGTGGCCGTGACTCTCGTGCCCTTGCCGAGGGTCGCATGCACCGAGAAGGTTCCGCTGGCGAGCTCCACGCGTTCTCGCATGGATGCCAGACCCACGCGGCCCATCCGGAGGTACTCGCGGGCACGCTGCGAGTCGAAGCCGACGCCGTCGTCGACGACCTCGATCCGGAGCTGCGAGCCATCGGCTTCCACGTGCACGGATGTCCGCGACGCACGGGCGTGCTTGCCGGCGTTCGACAGGGCCTCCTGCACCACCCTGTAGGCCAGTGTCTCCAGATCCTGCGACAGCGGATGGTGCAGGACGCCGGAGAACTCGGTCGTGACGTCGTGGTCGTGGCCGAAGCGTGTGAGTGTCTCCCGGAGTGCGGGGATCAATCCGCGCTCCTCCAGGACCGGTGGCCGCAGGCCCGACATCAGCCGGCGCAGCGCGTCGGCCTCCTCGGTGAGCTCTCGCCGGATCTTCGACATGATCTCCAGCCCGCGATCGGTCTCGCCTGCCCTGATCATCAACAGGGCCGCCTCGAGCGAGAGGGACGCCGCCGACACACCCTGCACGGGCCCGTCGTGCAGATCGCGGGCGATCCGGTTCCGCTCGGACTCGATCGCGGCGTTCGTCCGACGCATGATGCGCGTCCGGTCCTCGTCCCGGTCCTGCAGAAACTGGAAGAGGGAACGGATGGTCTGGTCGGCAACGCGTCCCGCCGTCACGTCGCGCACCATCAGGAGCCGGCGGGTCGGCGAAGAGGGGATCTGGCTCAGGCGTGACTCCAGGTGGAGAGGCTGACCTTGCCGCTGCACGGTCCCCTGTCCGGTCTGCGGCAGCGAAGCGAAGGAACCGTCGGCGTCTGCGAGCGCGGCGGCAAGCGTGGTCCATGGCTGGCCCTCCACGGTCTCACGCGTGAGCCCGATCATGCCGCAGAACGCCTCGTTCGCGCGCACCACCGTATCGCGCTCGTCCATCTCGACGATGCCGTCCACCGCGGCCTCGAACACGAGCCGGAGGTGCTCCTCGGATTGACGGAGCGTCTCGTTGGTGTCGCGCACGCGATCGAGGGCCGTGTCGGTGTCGGCCAGCGCCGCCTCCTTCTCCTCCAACGCGAGCAGAGCCTGTTGGTTGACATGCGTCGATCGGATCTGGTTCAACAGGATCCGCAGCGCGATGCCGATCGCCAGCACCACGATCACGGCCGTGGCCTGTCGCGAGCTCATGCCTCGCTCGCGATGGAGGTCGGCGACCAGCCCCAGCGCGGCACACGCAGAGGCTACCGAGAGGCTCGTCAACAGTGGGCGGCCCCATCGGGTGGGTGCTGCGACCGGACCGGCGTGCACGCGCCGGGGCAGGAACGTGACGATCGCGGCCAGTGCCAGCATGCCCAGCGCGAACGGCAGCAAGATCGCGGCCTCCGTGCCGCCGAAGTCGCCGCGTACCCACCGCGACCCGAGGCTCGCGGTGGCCGAGGAGAACGCCCCGAAGACCACGAACTGCAGGACGTGCGCGGGGGTGGGGACCCACAGGGCCAGCGCCGCGTACGTGGTGAACATGGTGGCGGCGATCGTGGCGAACACCAGCGTGGACATCGAGGTCACGGCGTCCGCACCGGGCGGTCGGAGCAGCAGATACGCCAGGAAGGTGAGCGAGAGCGTGACGAGCGCGACGTCCACCGAGATCTCGCGGCGGTCCTCGGACCGGAAATGGTCCGTGTACTCCGCTGCGGCGGGCAGGATCACCGCGACCAGGAACACCAGGAAGCCCAAGTCCCAGGTGCTGGCGTGGGCCCGGGGATCGCCAAGGACGTCCCAGATCAGCAGGCCTCCCGTCCCCGCCGCCGTGAGGCCCAGTCCGGCAGCCAACGCCCGCTCACTCTGCCAGCCGTCGGCGGAGCGACCATGGCGCCCCACGACGACCGCTGCCACGACGGACGACACGAAGAGCGTGCCGTGGGCCAGCACCGCGCGCGCCTCGCCGCTCTCCGGGACGACCAGGAACACCACCATTACCCCGACCGCCGTGGCGAGCAGGGCAAGGCCGACCGGCCACCGGGCAGAGAGGTCGTCGATGCTCATGTGATCGGTCCATGATGCCGCGCGCAGCCGGGGGGCTCCATCACCCAACCGAGGGGCCGACGGGGCCCGGAAGGCCTAGGCCGCCAGCGGGACACTCGGCACGGATGCCACGAGATCCACGCCCGCGAAGGAGGGACCTACTCGATGAGTCGGCGACGAAGCGCCTCGGCCACGGCGGCGGTGCGGTCCGACGCACCGAGCTTCTCGAAGATGTGCTCGAGGTGGGTCTTCACCGTGTCGGGGGAGATGTAGAGGCGCTCGGCGATATCCCGGTTCGTGTGGCCGAACGCGAGGAGCTGCAGGACCTCGATCTCTCGTGCCGTCAGGGTCTCCGCCCTGCGGTCCTTCTCCTTGGCGGTGGAGAGCTCCTCGGCCAGGGCCACCACCAGCTGCGGGTCGATCACCATGTTCCCCCCGGCGACCAGGCGCACGGTCTGGATCAGGTGCTCGGCATCGCGGGCCTTCAGGACGTAACCGCGGGCGCCGCTGCGGACCGCCTCCACCACGAACTGCCGGTCGTCGTAGGCCGTGAGCATGATGACGCCCACCGTGGGGTGCTTGTCTCGGAGCTCGCGGGCGGCCTCCAGGCCATCCATCTCCGGCATCCGGATGTCGACGAGGGCGATCTGCGGCTCGGTCTCGGCGACCAGCGTCAGCAGCTCCCGCCCGTTGGCCGCCTCACCGACCACCTCGATACCGTCGGCCATCTCCAGGTACCGCCGGAGGCCCTGGCGCACGAGGGAGTGGTCATCTGCGATCGCAACCTTGATCGTCACGCTGTCTGTGTCCCCCATCTGACCCCCCGCCCTCCGCCATCCTGCTGCGGCTGGGCTCGGCTCGGTGCCGCAATCCTAGTGGGTTTGGGGGGGCGCGGTCAGAAGATGTCGTACCAGTTGACGAAGAGGACCGTGAGCAGGGATAGACCGCCCGCGAACGCGGCCACCACCAGCGTGCGGGGCAGGCGCCTGCGATCGACGAGATCGGCCAGGACCCAGAAGGAGGGGAAGATCACGGCCGCGAACCGGGGGACCGACAGCAGCGGCCGGCTCGGGAAGGGGTAGGAGAGCGGGACCAGGAGGCTCGCGGTGGCGTAGGCGGCATACCCCGCCCGCAGCCGCCACCACGAGATCCCCGCGCAGACCAGCACGACGCCCACCACCGCAACGTCGATGATCCATACGTTCCCGAAGGTGTACGCCGTCCATAGGGCGTCGGCCAGGGTGCGTCCGGGTAAGGTGGCCACCCGATGCCACGTCTGCTGCGCACGCAGCGGCGCCAGCCCGTCGCCGAAGGCGACCGCCCAGTAGCCGAAGTACAGGAACGGCCCGAGCAACGTCGCCATCGCGGCGGCCGCCCGCGAAAAGACTGGAACCCCCCGCTCTCGGTGCTGCTGCACGGCCTCGATCAGCAGTGCCGGCGCCAGCGCGACGCCGATGCTCCGGGTCGCGGCCGCCAACGCCGCCGCCAGCGCGGCCAGCGCCCATCGGTCGCGCCGAGCGCACCAGAAAGCGGCGACGGACAGCAGGAGGAACGTGGATTCGCTGTAAGGGGCCAGGAAGAACAGCGAGGTCGGGAAGATCGCCACCAGGAGCACCGCGGTCCTCGCGTGCTGCTCGGACTGCTCCATCGACGTGAGCGCGAACAGCACGACGAGTGCTGCTAGGAACGAAAGGTTGGACACGAGGACGCCGGCGGCCAACATGCGACCCCCCGTGAACAGGGACACCACCCGCACCAGCAGGGGATACAGCGGGAAGAACGCCGCACTGCCGTCGTCGGCGCGGTAGCCGTCGTCGGCGACCCGGAAGAACCACTGCGCGTCCTGACGCTCCAGCGCCGTGAACGCGTTGTGCCATCCGGGGGAGATGGCTGGCGCAGGCCACCCGGGAACGTCGACGCCCTCCTTGTGGACGGGGATCAGCCCGATGCCCACCACCGAGAGCAACGAGACCGCGAGGCGGACGGCCAGGAAGACACAGACGCAGTACCGCGCGCCTCGCCGGAGCTCCGTGCTCCCGGTCACGCGGGGGCCATGCCGAGCTCTCCATCAGGCTCGAAGGACGGCAGCACCTCCGGCTCCCGCCGGATCCACTGCAGCAGACACCAGACCAACACAGCGGCGCGAAGGACGACCGCGAGCTCGAACATCCACTGTTGCACCCCGGACGTGCCCGCCAGGTGCCCGAACCATCGGAACCTCGTCACGAAGACCGCGAGATCGGTCAGCGAGAACGCCACGAATGTCCGCAGGCCCGGAAGCGCCAGCGCGAACAGTGGCAGCAGCCACAGGCCGTACTGCGGCGAGTAGACCTTGCTGGTCAGAAGGAAGGCGACCAGGATGGGAAAGGCCAGCGTCCACCGCGGGAAGTCGGGGAACCGACACTGCTTCGCCCACCACACCACGATCACCAACAGCATGAGAGCGGTGAACGACGCCACGTTGATCGTCGCCGTCTGCGAGCACGCCGCTCCCGCGCCATCGTGCAGATACCGCCATCCGATCGCCCAGAGGCTGTCGAAGTCGGCGCACCGCTGCGAATTGAACCGGAAGAACGTCAGCCACGCCGACGGCGCGGCGATCATGAACGGGACATTCACCACGATCCAGCTGCCGGCCGCTCCCCAGCCGAGCCTGATCCCGCGATCGGGCTGCTGGTCCTGCAATCGTTGCGCGATGAGCGGCAGCGCCAGCATGGCTGGGTAGAACTTCGCCGACGCACCGAGTCCCAAGAGCACGCCGGCCATCACATCCCGACCGTCGAAGAATGAGACCAGCGCGGCGGTGGCCAGGGCGACCGCCAAGAGATCCCAGTTCATGGTGCCGTACACCAACAGCGTTGGCGCCAGCGCGAAATAGAGCGCCCGTACGCCGACGACGGCGTACAGCGCCACAGTGACGAGCGCCGCGCACAGCCAGAGCAGGGTCGCGTTGGCGGCGAAGAACCCCCGGTAGTTCGCGTCGGAGAACCATCCGGCCGCTCGCATGAAGTACATGGTGAGGACCGGGTACTCGTCGCATCGCTGATCGGGGATGGTCGTGCATGCGTCGATGAAGGGAAGGCGCCCCCCGGCCAGCTGCTCGGTCGTCAGCAGGGGGATGATGTCGGTGTAGCAGAGCAGGCGGTACTGGCGCCCGTCGGACCAGTCGCCGGACACGCAGGGGGCCTTGGCGGCGAACCCCACGATCAAAGTGCTCCCCAGACACAGCAGCACGAGTCCCAGCCCGATGGAGCGCGGGGAGCCCTTCCCCGGTGTCGTCGCCTCGGGCGGGGTATCCATCCGGCGCGAATCCTACGTCGGTTCCGACCGCCGTTTCGCCGTTGCCGATCCGTGAAGGTTCGAGCGAACACTCGTAGAGTGAAAGGTCGTGAGGTATCGCGTGGAGCAGCTCGCGGGCGTCTGCGACGTCTCGGTGGACACCGTTCGGTACTACCAGTCGCTCGGCCTGCTCCCGGCCCGGGAGCGGCAGGGCCGGGTTGCCTGGTACGGACCGGAGCACGCCGCACGCATCCGCGAGATCCGTCGATTGCAGTCCAAGGGTCTGACCCTCGCTGCGGTCAAGCGTGTGGTGACGGGGGAGCTCGGACCCGCCGACGCCGACCTGGCCGCGGCGGTGGCGGCCGCGCGCGGCGAGGCCGCCGGCGGCCAGGGGTCCCTGAGCCTCGAGGCGTTCTCGCAGGAGAGCGGGGTGCCGGCCTCCTTGATCCAGGCCGTCGAACGCGAGGGCGTCCGGCTCGGCCGTGACGTCGATGGAACGACCCATTACACCACCGGAGATATCGCGATCGTCCGTGTGGCCCTGAAGATGCTGGAGTTCGGGCTGCCGCTGGGGGATCTGCTCTCCCTTGCGCGGGAGACCGACACCGCCATGCGCGGCGTCGCGGAGCGGGCGGTGGAGCTCTTCGACGATCACGTCCGCAAGCCCATCCGAGATACCTCGCCCAGCGACGACGCGACGGCCGTGCAGCTCGTCACCGCGTTCCGCGAGCTCCTGCCGGCGGTGACGACCCTGGTGTCGCATCACTTCCGGCGCGTGCTGCTGGAGGTGGCAGAGGCGCACATCGGCAAGGTCGGGGCGGCGGCCGAGGTCGAGGCCACGCGGGCGGAGGCGCGACGGATGGAGGGCGGCACGTGACGCTCCCCGAACCGGCGCTGCCGCAGGGCGAGGAGAAGGCCCGGGTGGTGCGCGGTCTGTTCGACACGATCTCGGGGCGCTACGACCTGGTGAACCGGGTCATGACGTTCGGCATGGATGTGGGGTGGCGCCGACGTGCGGTCCGGGAGCTGCGACTCCCCGGACGGTCGCTGGTGCTGGATCTGGCGTGTGGCACCGGGGACCTCTGCCGGGAGCTGGACGGCGCCGGCTACCGGGTGGTCGGCATCGACTTCTCGCACGGGATGCTCAGGGCCGCCAGGACTCGCGCACCGCTCGTCGAGGCCGACATCCTTCGCCTGCCCGTACGCGACCGCAGCGTCGGGGGCGTCACCTGCGGCTTCGCCATGCGCAACGTGGTCTCGCTCGGCGGGTTGTTCGAGGAGCTCGCGCGCGTGGTGTCGCCGGGTGGGCGCGTGGCGCTGCTGGACGTGAGCGAGCCCGACAACGCGGTGGTGCGCGCCGGCAACGCGGTGTACTTCCGGCGGATCGTGCCGCTGATCGGCGGCCTGCTGTCCGACCGCGCCGCCTACCGCTACCTTCCCCGCTCCATGGCCTACCTGCCCCCACCCGAGGAGATGGTGCGGATGCTGCGCGACGCCGGGTTCCCCGACGCCGAGCGCCGTCAGCTCGCGGGCGGGCTCACCCAGCTGCTGGCGGGCACCCGCGGATGAGGCAGGAGGCGCCGGGACCCGCGCGCGGCCGCGTGCATGTCTCGGAGCTCGGATCCGCCTTCGACCTCCTGGCGGCGCTCGGTGAGGGGGACGGCTTCCTGATGGAGCGGAACGGCCTCGGTGTCGGTGCCGCCGGTGCGTGGGCGACCGACACCGTCGAGGCCCGTGCCGGCATCGACGCGATCCGGGACGTGGGGAGCGCGGCGTTGCTGCGCCTCCGCGCGTTGGCCGGTGAACAGGATGCGCTCACGCCGGTCGCCGTCGGGGTGCTCCCCTTCGCCGGGGGCGATGCGACCCTGCGCACGCACGCGCGCGTGGTGCGTCGCACGGGCCCCCACCAGGCCTGGCTCGTTCGGATCCGGCGGGAGGGCGCGGGCCTCCCAGCGTTCCGCGCCCAGCCGATCGGGCCGGTGGCGCTCCCACGTCGTCCCTTCACCGACGTGCAGCAGCGGGCGCTCCCGCCGCCCGGGGACTACGCCGATGCGGTGCGTGCCGCGACCGCCCGCATCCGCGCGGGCGGCCTGCGGAAGGTCGTGCTGGCCCGCCAGATCCGGGTCGAGACTGGTCGGGCGCTCGACGTTCGTCTGCTGGCTGCACACCTGCGTGCGGTCGATCCCGACGCGTACACGTTCGTGGCTCCGACGCCGCGGGGCGTCCTTGTCGGCGCCTCACCGGAGCTCCTCGTGTCCAAGCGCGGGCGCCGGATCCGCTCCAACCCACTGGCCGGGTCCGCTCCGCGCTTCGGGGACCCCGAGCAGGATCGCGAGAGCGCGCGTGCATTGGGCGCCTCCCCGAAGGATCGTGAGGAGCACGCGATCGTGGTGGAGGCGGTGGCCGAGACCCTTCGGCCCTTCTGCGACCAGCTCGCGTGGGATCCGGAGCCGGTGGTGCTGGCCACCGCCAACGTGTGGCACCTCTCCACGCTCTTCCGCGGCACGCTCAGGGATCCGGCGCCGCACGTACTGGAGCTGGTCGCAGCGCTGCACCCCACTCCCGCTGTGTGCGGTACGCCCCGCGCGGCCGCCGGCGCCATCATCGAGGAGTTGGAACCGTCGGATCGAGGCAGCTATGCGGGTCCGGTCGGCTGGATCGACACTCAGGGAGACGGGGAGTGGGCGATCGCCCTGCGGTGTGCTGAGCTCGCCGGCGATCACGCCACCCTCTACGCGGGCGCCGGCATCGTGGCGGACTCCCGCCCGGACGCTGAGGTCGACGAGACGGATCGGAAGTTCCGGGCGTTCCTCGATTCCCTGCGCTGGGGGTAGCCGCACCGGGTGTCAGAGCACCGGCTTGTCGATCACGCAGAACAGGTTGCCCTCGGGATCGGCCAACACCACGAAGTCCTCGTCCGGTCCGGGCTCGCGCGGATGCCGGAACGCCCCGATGCTCAGCAACCTGGCCACTTCGTCGTCGGGGTCGTCGGTGTATAGGTCGAGGTGCAGGCGATTCTTCCCAACCCTCGGCTCGGGCACCTGCTGCAACGACACGTGCACGCCCTGCCCGTCGGGATCGCGTAGGACCACCCAGTCGTCGTCGGCCGGCTCGCGTGGCTCGTAGCGGAGCGCTCGCTGCCAGAAGGCCGACATCCGTGGGAAGTCGTTGCAATCGATCACGATCGATCCGACCCACATCACGGTCGGAGAGCCTACCGAGGTTCGAGGCGCTCCAGGGTGTCGGCGACGGCGACTCGCAGCTCCGCGCGGCGTGCCCGGTCACGGTCTGCCTTGATCATCACCCGCACCACCTGGAGGCCGCCGGCGGCGGAGGCCGACTTCACGGCGGAGATCAGGTCGTCTGCTCGATCCAACCGCCGGTAGCCGGCTCCCGCTGCACGGCAGAGCATCTCGAGATCCACTGTAGGAGGAGTGAGGAAGAGCCGTTCGAGCTCCCCACGGGGCAGCCGACCTTGCCCGAGCGTGACGAAGATCTGCCCCCCGCCGTTGTCGTTGACCACGACCACGAGGTCGGGTCCGCTTCGGGCGTTCCACAGCAGGGCGCCCGCGTCGTACACGAACGAGAGATCGCCGATCAGTGCGTAGGAGGGACCCGCGCCCGACGCGGCGACGCCAAGCGCGGTCGACACCAGACCGTCGATCCCGCTGGCCCCGCGATTGGCCAGGATCCGGAGGTCCGTGCGCGGCACCATGAACGCGTCGAGGTCCCGCACCGGCATCGAGTTCCCCACGAACAGCGTGCCGCCCCCCGGGATCGCGGCGGCGAGGTCACGCGCCACCCGCATCTCGGAGGGGTCTTCCCACGAGTCCAGGAGGTCGTCGGTCACGATCCGTGCGGCGGCGTCCATCTCCTCGAGCCAGGGTGTGCGTTGCGGATCCGACACCGGGGCTGCACCGAGGAGGCCGCCGATGTGCAGCTCCCCGGGGACCTCGAATCGCTGCATGGCAAGGCCCTCGGGATCGGGGTCAAGGCGCTCCGTGTTCGCCACGACGATCCGATGCCCGGAGGCCGCGACCAGCCGTTGCGTCGCGCGGCTCGTCGGCGTGTCCCCGAACTGCACCACGACGTCGGGCGCGAGGTCGGGGTGATCCGAGAGCATCGACGCGAGCGCCTGACCGGCGGCCAGTGCGCGCCCCGGTCGCCGCAGACCCGACGTGGGTTCGGCCAGCACGGGGACGCCGAACGCGCCGGCCAGGCCCAGGATCGCCTCCAGTGGACGATCGAAGCCGCCCACGACGATGAGGCCTCGCGCCGCATCCCGCAGTCGTTGCCCGATCTCCGGCGCGTGCACGTCGGCCGGCGCGAACAGGCGCGGCGCCGTTGGCGGCGTCGAGACCCCCGGATGCATCCCGGTGTCGGCGGGTACCAGCGGCTCCTCGAACGGGCAATCGATCTGCACAGGACCGCAGGGGTGCGATCGTTCATCGTCCGGCAGCTCCCCCCATCGGGCCGCGGCCACCGCCCGGGCGCCGATCGCCGACCAGGCCGCGATGTCCGCCTCGTCGAAGGGGACCGGGGCCTCCACGAACCAGCGCACGTAGCGCCCGTACAACTCCTCCTGGTCGATCGTCTGGTTCGCACCCGTGCCCCGCAGCCTCGGCGGCCGGTCCGCCGTCAGCAGCACCAGGGGCACGCGCGACTGTGAGGCCTCCACGACCGCGGGGAAGAGCTCGGCCGCCGCCGTACCGCTGGTGCACGCGATCGCCACCGGTTCACGACGGGCTCTCGCCAGGCCCAGAGCGAAGAAGCTCCCGGAGCGCTCGTCTAGGTGCACGTGCACCGTGAGCCCCGGATGGCGGGCGAGGGCCAGGGTGAGCGGCGTGGAGCGTGAGCCGGGAGACACGCACGCATGGCTGACCCCGCCGCGCACCAGCTCGTCCACCAGCGCCCACGCACAGGCGAACGAGATCTCGGCCGTGATCACGCGATGCGTCCGAGGAGCAGTCCGAGCACGAGCATGGCTCCGAACCCGGCCTCCAACGCGGCCGTGCCCGTCAGCACGGGGATCAGGTCACTCCCGGACGCCTCCCCGACGGTGTCCATCGGCGCGATCGCCAGGGGCCACGCGACCAGCGCCACCAACGCCCACTGCGTGATCCCGAGACCCTCGTTCGCCAGGAATACGACGACCCCCGCGCAGATCACGGCGAATGCGCCGACGATGCACGCGCGATACACCAGCCGGGTCCGGCGGTCCCCCAGCCGCACCGCCAGCGTGCGTTTGCCGGCCGCCTGGTCGGTGGGGATGTCCCGAAGGTTGTTGGCGACCAGGATCGCCACGGCCAGCAGGCCGAGCGCCGTCCCCGACCACCACGCGGTCGCCGTCACCGTCCCGCCCGCGACGTAGGCGGTCCCGCAGGTGGCCATCAGCCCGAAGAACACGAACACCATCACCTCGCCGAGCCCGATCCCTGCGTAGGGCCGCGGGCCGCCGCTGTAGAGCAGCGCGGCCGCCAGGGCCAGCGCGCCGATCGCCAAGATCGGCACCGGAGCGGTGGCCAGCGCCAGCGCCAGCCCGACGACAGCCGCGACGCCCAGGCACCCGAGCGACGCCACCAACACGCTGCGCGCCGAGGCGGCCCCGCTGGCCACCAGCCGGGGTGGCCCGAGTCGCTCGGGCGTGTCCACACCCCGCACGCCGTCGAAGTAGTCGTTGGCGAAGTTCACGCCGAGCTGGAGGGCCACGGCCACCACCAGCGCGGCCGGGAACCGCCACCCCCATGGCGCGCTCCTGGCTGCGGCCGCGCCGACGAATACGGGGGTCACACCGGCGATCAGGGTGCGCGGGCGCGCGCCGCGCCACCACACGCCCGCTGCGCTCACGGGCGCTTGGGGAACTTCGAGAAGTCCGGCGGTCGCTTCTGCACGTAGGCGTCGCGTCCCTCCTGCGCCTCCTCGCTCATGTAGTAGAGGAGCGTGGCGTCCCCGGCGAGCTGCTGCACGCCCGCCAGCCCGTCCACGGCGGCGTTGTATCCGGCCTTCAGGAGGCGGAGGGCCAGGGGAGACTCCGCCAGCATCTCCCGGCACCACTCGACGGTCGTGGACTCCAGATCCGCCAGAGGGACGACCGCGTTCACGAGTCCCCAGGCCAGCGCCGTCGGCGCGTCGTACTGGCGGCAGAGGAACCACACTTCCTTGGCGCGCTTCTCGCCGATCTGTCGAGCGAGCAGCGAGATCCCGTAGCCGCCGTCGAAGGAGCCGACCCGCGGCCCGGTCTGGCCGAAGCGCGCATTGTCGGCGGCGATCGTGAGGTCGCAACACAGGTGGAGGACGTGACCTCCCCCGATGGCATAGCCGGCCACCATCGCCACCACAGGCTTAGGCATCCGGCGGATCTGGATCTGGAGGTCGAGCACGTTCAGCCGCGCCGTCCCGTGCTCGTCGACGTAGCCGTCGTCGCCCCGGACCTTCTGGTCACCACCGCTGCAGAACGCGTCCGGGCCCTCGCCCGTGAGGACGATCACGCCGATCGCGGGATCGTCCCGGGCGACGTCGAAGGCGCGGATCAGCTCGGTGACCGTGAGCGGGCGGAAGGCGTTGCGGACCTCGGGACGCGCGATCGTGATCTTCGCGATCCCCGCAGCCGTCTCCGAACGGATGTCGGTGTAGCTGCCCGCCGGTTGCCAGTCCATATCGTTCGACCATCCACTCCGAGAGCCCGAACTCGTACGTTCCCGACTAGCCTATCGGATGTGGGCAGAGGAGGGCACCTACCCAGCGGTCCCGGCGACCTGGTCGCCGTGGCGCTGCCGCCCGGACCTGCATGGATCGACGTCCTGGCCGACCTGTGGGCGGACGGCGCGGCGATCCTGCCGCTCGACCCCCGACTCGCAGCCTCGGAGACCCGTGCGATCATGGGCCTGGCGCGCCCAGGTGCGCTGCTCACCGCGGAGGGCGTCACCGCCCTGACGGAGACGGATGGCGTGGACCCCGGCGTCGGCCTGGTGCTGGCCACCTCGGGGACGGGCGGGCTGCCCAGGGTCGTGGAGCTCTCGCGCGGGGCGGTGGAGGCGGCGGTGCTCGGCTCGACACAGGCCCTCGGCGACGGCCCCGACGGCCGGTGGCTCTGCTGCCTGCCGGTGGCGCACGTCGGCGGCATGTTGATCCTCATGCGCGGGCTGCTGACGGCGGCACCGGTCGAGGTGCACCCACAGTTCGATCCCGCGGCGGTGGCGACCGCCGACGCCGATCACGTGTCGCTGGTTCCCACGATGCTGCACCGGCTGCTGACGACCGGCGTCGACCTGACACGGTTCCGAGCGATCCTCGTCGGTGGCGGCGCGATCGACGACGCCACGCGGCGATCGGCACGGGACCGTGGGGCGCGCGTCGTGGCGACGTACGGCCTCACGGAGAGCGCTGGCGGCGTCGCCTACGACGGCCAGCTGTTCGAGGGGTCGGCGGCCCGGATCGGTCCGGGCGGCGAGGTGCATCTGGCCGGACCGACCCTGATGAGTGGCTACCGTGGGGACCCCTCGTCGACCTCGGCCGCGTTCACGCTGGACGGGTGGCTGCGCACCGGCGACGCCGGAACGCTGGGCGACGACGGGCGCCTCCGGGTGCACGGACGCCTGGACGACTGCATCCTCACCGGGGCCGAGAAGGTGTGGCCGCAGGAGGTGGAGGACGCACTCCGTCGGCATCCAAAGGTCCACGAGCTCGCCGTCGCCGGCAGGCCCGACCCGGAGTGGGGGCAGCACGTGGTGGCGTTCGTCGTGCCAACGTCGCTCGACGATCCGCCGACGCTTGAGGAGCTGCGCGACCACGCCGCCGAGCGCATAGCAAGGTTCAAGATGCCGCGGGAGCTGGTGATGCTGCCAGCCTTGCCGCGAACACCATCCGGCAAGATCAGACGGGGTGAGCTCCGCTAGAACCCGTGGGGGTCTTGGCCCCACCGTCGTCTGAGCGAGGTTCGGCGCGAACGTGGGTTTCCCCATTCCGGGCGGCGGTGATTGCCACCACCGTGCATGCGGTAGGACCCACCCCCCGACCCGACCTACCCGCGGGTGGGGTAGCTCCGAAGCAAGCCGGAGGCCCGAGTCCGGGAGGGAGGACTCGGGCCTCCTGCGACAGGCGGCAACGCCGCACCTTCTCTGTCGGGCTGAGCAAGGTTTCGGCCCCGCAGGGGGACGGGTGCATACCCATCCTCGGGTAAAGGCGGCGCCCGGCTCGCTCAGACCGTGATGGCGCCGTGCTTGACGGCGAAGGCCACCGCCTCCAGCTTCGAGTGCACGCGCAGCTTGCCCAGGATGTTGCGGACGTGGGTCTGGACCGTCTGTGGGCTGATGAACAGCTTGCCGGCGATGTCGTCGTTGCGCAGTCCCTGGGCCAGCAGGTGCAGGATCTCCTGCTCCCTGTCGGTGAGGTCGTTCAGCAGCGCGTCCGCGCTGCTGCGGGCCTCGCGCTCGATCGCCACCTGGTGCAGGAGCCTTGTGAGGATCGTGGGGTCGATCAGGACCTCGCCGTCGGCGGCGGCCTTCACGGCGGCGAGGACTTCCCCGGCCGCCTCCTCCTTGCCCAGGAAGCCGGAGGCGCCCGCCTCCACCGCCTCCACGAGCAGCCGTTCGTCGTCGTGGGCGGTCATGATCACGACCTTCGTGGCCGGGGAGACCTCCTTGATCTTGCGGGTCGCCTCGATCCCGTTCATGCCGCCCTTGAACATGATGTCCATGAGGACGACGTCGGGGAGCTGCTCGGCCGCCAGCGCGATGGCTGACTCCGCGTCGTGTACGGGCGGCCCCACCAGCAGGAGCTCGCCGTCACGCTCGACCACCATCGCGAGCGCGTCGGTAAGGATCTTGTGGTCGTCGCAGATGAGCAGGGAAACCTTGCGTTCGGGCATCACCTATTGCCCTCCAACGGCAGATGGATCCGCAGCATCGTACCGCCCTCGGTGGCGTCCTCGATGGATATGGAGCCCCCATGGGCCAGGACGTGGGCTCGGCAGATGAACAGACCAAGACCGGTGCCGGGGATCTCCTCGTACCCCGCCGGGCGGAACTGGGCGAACCGTTCAAACGCCCCTGCTCGGTGCTCCGCCGCGATCCCGGGCCCGCGATCCAGCACCTCGATGACCGCATCGGCGCCCTCCCGCCGCGCGCGCACCACGATGGGCGCTCCACGGGGCGAGAAGTGGGCGGCGTTCTCCACGATCTGCGTGACGGTCTGTCCGATGCGCAGCCGATCGAGGGGCACGAGCACATCGGGCCGCGCCTCTACCTCGAGCGGATGGTCGCCGGCCTCTGCCTTCCTGATCCCGTCGCCCACCACCACGGCCAGGTCCTCCGGGCGGATGTCGTAGGCCAGCGTGCCGGCGTCGAGCGTCAGCGCGGTCGAGGTCTCATCCACGATGCGCAGCAGCCGGCGCGACTCCTGATCGATCAACTCGAAGAACTCCTTCTTCTCCGCGTCGCTGAGTGAGTCGGCGTGGCGAGCGCCCGTGGTGGCGAGGCCCTTCACGGTGGTGACCGGGCTGCGCAGCTCATGCGCGATCATGGAGGCGATCTCGGCGCGGCCCTCGGTCACCTTCTGCGCACGATCGGTGGCGCGCCGCATGCGGGAGGCCTCCGTCCGTCCGGCGACCAGCATGCCGGTGAAGGCCAACCCAGCGGCCAGCGGCGGGAGGACCGCTCCCGGGATCAGGAGGGCACGGAACTGCACCGGCCAGGCCACGTACAGGATCAGCGCGCCGATCGCGACGATCCAGGCAGCGCCCAGCCACGCATGTTCCGTGTCAGGGCCCCGGGAAGCCAGCCGCTCGCGATGTCCGGCGACCCCCAGTAGTGCGACGGCTGCGACTCCCAGCACCCAGTGGAGCCACGTCGTGTGCCCGAACGGCCCGCCGGTGCGGAGCGCCGAGGGCGACACCGCCGCGAACGTCGTGCGGGTGAGCAGGAGCAGGAGATCCCCGGCGGCCAGCGCAACGGCCGCCAGACCCAGCACGGCCCGGGGTCGGGCGTGCGCCCTTCCGCGGCGATCCCACCACGGGTGGGCCAGTACGAAGCAGCCGCCGGCCAGCGCCCATGCCCACATCCAGGCCAGCGAGGGCAACGGCCGATCCTGCCATGCCGGGCTCCAGGGGCGGTCGGCCGCCAGGGCGGAGCCGGCGAACAGGAGCGTCTGCGTCGCAAGGATCGCGAAGCCAGCCCCCACCAGCAGGGCGTGGGGGTCGCGGCTGTCCCGATGCCGGGCCAGCGCCAGCGCGGCGGTGCCGGCCAACGCGGCCAGTGCGAACCCGTCGACGAGCTGCCGGCCGCCGAACGGCTGGTAGGGGTGCACCCCGGCGGTGGCGAGCATGCCTGCGGTGAGGATCCACGCGGCCACCAGCAGGGGCGTTGCGGTCGGGCGTCGTGCAGGCACGTCGGTCACCGCGCGAGCATAGGCCCCGTTGTCGACCCTACCGGTAGTGGACCTACCGGTAGCTGTGCTCCTCGTCGGGGAAGGTGCCCGCCTCCACGTCTCGGGCGAAGTCGGTGGCGGCCCGGGAGATCGCGCCGCGCAGGTCAAAGTAGGCCTTGGCGAACTTCGGCTCGTGCTCGCTCAGTCCCAGCAGATCGTTGATGACCAGGACCTGCCCGTCGGTGCCGGCTCCGGCGCCGATGCCGATCGTCGGGATGTGCAGTTCCGTGGTGATCGAGGTTCCGAGCTCGGTCGGGATTCCCTCCAGCACGATCGCGAACGCGCCGGCCTTCTCCAGCGAATGGGCCTGCTCGAGGAGCGCGGTCGCGGCCTCCTCGCCACGACCTTGCACCTTGTAGCCGCCCATCCCGTGCACCGACTGCGGCGTGAGCCCGACGTGGGCCATCACTGGGATCCCCAGGCCAACGAGCGTGTGGATCAGCTCGATCTGCGGTCCCTCGACCTTCACGGCGTGCGCCCCGCCCTCCTGGAGGAATCGGACCGCGTTGCGAACGCCCTCGCTCACGGACACCTGGTAGGAGCCGAACGGCATGTCGCCGACGACCATCGCGTGCTGCGCTCCACGCGTGACCGCCTTGGTGTGATGCAGCATGTCCTCCATCGTGACCGGCAGGGTCGTGGCGTAGCCGAGCACGTTGTTGCCGACGGAGTCGCCCACCAGCAGGACCGGGATGCCGGCCTCGTCCAGGATCCGGGCGGTGGGGAAGTCGTAGGCGGTCAGCATGGTGAAGCGCTTCCCCGCCTGCTTCCACCCGCGGAGATCGTTGATAGTGGTGCTCATCGCTCGCGCCTCCTTTGGAGAAAGTGCACGGCAGTTCCCGGGATTCTACCGGGCGCGCCTCGCCCTTGGGCCCCCCCGTTGTCAGACCCGGGTGCTACGGTTCGCGCTGGTCACGTACACTCTGGACGCGCTCCCGGAACTTCCTGCTCCCTCATCGCGGGGGGGCCGTCCAGACCAGAGGAGGTGGGTTTGCGAGAGTACGAAGTCATGCTCATCCTGTCCGCCGAGGCCGACGAGTCGGTCGTCGGCACGGCGGTCGATCGGATCACGAAGGCCATCGAGCCTTCGGGAGGTTCGGTCGGAGGCATCGACCGGTGGGGCCGTCGCCGGTTCGCGTTCGAGGTCGACCGTCAGACCGAGGGTTACTACGTGGTCGTAGCGTTCGATTCGGAGCCCGGGACAATCGCTCCTCTTGAGCGCGCCCTCACGCTGGCCGACGAGGTCATGCGCGCCAAGGTGACGATCCGCCACCCCAAGAAGGTCGGGCGGACAGAGGCGCCCAAGAGGTCGGCTCCCCGGCCCACGGCCGTTCCTGCGCCCCAGGCCGCCGCTCCCCAGCCACCGGCCGAGGACGCAGAGGCCGCCACCCCCGAACCAGCTTCTCCGGAGACTGCCTCCCCCGAGACAGCCGAAGAGGAAACTTCCCCCGCTCCCGCTTGAGGCGGAGCGCGGACCCAGAAAGATAGGTGACAGCACCGATGGCGAACGAGAACTCGGTCACCCTCGTGGGGAACCTGACCGACGACCCAGAGTTGCGATACACCCCGAACGGCGCGGCGGTGTGCAAGTTCCGCATCGCCGTGAACCGGCGCATGCCCGACGGCAACGGAGGCTGGAAGGACGGCGAGGCGTCCTACTTCTCCGTGAACTGCTGGCGCGGGCTGGCCGAGAACGTGGCCGAGTCGCTGACCCGCGGCACGCGCGTGGTCGTGGCCGGCCGGCTGCAGTACCGGGCCTGGGAGAACCAGGACGGCGACAAGCGCAGTGCCGTCGAGATCGAGGCCGACGAGGTCGGTCCCAGCCTGAAGTGGGCGACGGCCCGGATCGAGCGCACACCGCGCGCGGGCGGCACCGCCACATCGGGCAGTGACTGGGGCGAGAAGGTCGCCGTCCCCGCCGGCGGCGCGACCGATCAGGAGGAGACACCACTGGATGCCGGGTAAAGCGAAATCACGGCGCCCCGTCAAGCGCGAGAAGGAAGAGAAGGCCTGGCAGAAGAGGGGCAAGCGCAAGATCTGCATCTTCTGCAAGGACCAGCTCGATCACGTGGACTATAAGGACGTCTTCACGCTCCGCAAGTTCGTGTCCGATCGGGGCAAGATCAAGGCGCGGCGCGTGACGGGCAACTGCGTGCAGCATCAGCGCGACGTCGCCACGGCCGTGAAGAACGCCCGCCAGATGGCCCTGCTCCCGTACTCGAGCCGATGAAGGTCCTTCTCCAGAAGCCCGTCGACAAGCTGGGTCAGCCCGGCGACATCGTCGAGGTCGCCGACGGCTATGCGCGCAACTACCTGGTGCCCCAGGGGATGGCGATCAAGGCGGCCAAGGGCGCGATGCTCCAGGCGGAGTCCATGAAGCGCGCGCACGACGCCCGGCAGTCGAAGGAGAAGGTCGAGCACGAGGCGGTCGCCTCGAAGCTGATCGCCGCGGGTGGTCTCACCATCTCCGCGCGTGCCGGCGAGGAGGGCAAGCTCTTCGGATCGGTGACCGCTGCCGACGTGGTCGATGCGATCGCCTCGCAGTCGGGGGTCGCGGTGGACCGCAAGTCCGTGCACCTCCAGGAGCCCATCCGGACCCTCGGTACCCACGAGATCCGCGTCACGCTGTTCCCCGACGTGGAGCCGGTGGTGACCGTGGAGGTCGTGGCCAAGAGCTGACGACAGTCCGTTCGTATCGCATGAGGCCGGGGGTTGCTCCCCGGCCTCTGTGCGTGGGAGGCCGTGGGCTGACGCGTGGCAGAGGGCGGGACCCGCGGCTCGGGGGAGCTCGGACGCTGCCATCGGCTGACGCGAGGCAGAGGTCGGGACCCGCGGCTCGGGGGGCTCGGACGGCGCCACCGTTCACGGTCATCGGCCGCTTCGGCGAGCGCCGGCGCCGCCTCGACATCCCCCGACTCCGCGCCCCCCGCCCTCCGATCGCAGGTCAGGCGGGCGCCCGCTTCGCGTGGCCGCGCCCCGTGGTCACTGAGGCGTGCGTGCGCGCGCGCGATGGCGTACCGAGCCGGTCGGTCGGAGCGCTCGCCCCGCGGTCGTGCCGCCGGCGGGAGGGGTCGTCGGCTGGAGGATTGTCGAGGCGGCGTGTACGGCTGCCTGAGCAGCCGATGGGCAGGAACGCCCACGCCGTCCGAGCCCTCCGGACGACGATCCCGACCTCCTGCGCGCCAGCCCATCGCGGTCGTGGGTGTCCGGCCTGGCAGGTGAATGTCAGACGTGTGATTCACAATTGTCCCCATGGTTATCCACATGGGGAAATCGCAGGTCAGAGGCGGAGTGACAAGCTTTCTTCGGTCGCGACCTGCGGGTTCACTATGCACACCCGGTTATCCACTGGTGTCTGCGAGTCGGGAGCGTAGCGTCTTCGGCGTCCGGCGAGGGAGAGCAGGGGTGGTTCGTGGCGCGCGTCGCTGAAGAGATCCGCCCCGGACGGGGCGACGCTCGCGTGCCGCCACAGAACGTGGATGCTGAGGAGTCCGTGCTCGGCTCCATGATGCTGTCCACCGACGCCATCGCCGACGTCGTCGAGATCCTGCAGCCCGAGGACTTTTACCGGTCGGCGAACGGCCGTATCTACGCCACCCTGCGGGGCGTGTACGCGCGGGGAGCGCCCGTGGACATCATCACGGCGGTCGAGGCCCTGGAGCGGGAGGGCATCCTCGAGGCGGTCGGCGGCCGGCTGTACCTGCGCGACCTCGTGGACCAGGTGCCCACCCCGGCCTCGGCCGGCCACTACGCCACCATCGTGGCCAAGTCGGCGCTCCGCCGCCGGCTGATCTCCGCCGCCGCCGACGTGATGGAGATGGCCTACTCCTCCACCGGCGAGGCCGAGCAGGTGGCCGACGATGCCGAGCAGCGCATCTACGACGTCGCGCGGCGCGAGGACAAGGAGGAGATGGCGATCCTCAGCGACCTGGTCGACCGGGCCATGATGGACCTGGAGTCCATCCAGAACCGGGATTCCACCTACACCGGCATGGCCACCGGGTTCCGGGACCTGGACGACCTGACCTCGGGCCTGCAGCCGGGCAACCTCATCGTGATCGCGGCCCGGCCGGGCATCGGGAAGTCCTCGCTCGCCATGAACATGGCCCGCAACGTCGCCGTCGACGGGCACCCGGTCGCCGTCTTCTCGCTGGAGATGTCGCGCGCGGAGATCGGCATGCGCGTCCTGTGCTCGGAGGCGAAGGTGCCGTGGGACCGGATCCGCAGCAAGCGCGTGGGACCGCAGGACTGGACGAACATCGTGTACGCCGCCGAGGTGCTGCACGACGCCCCCATGCACATCGTGGACTCCGGCAACGTGAACATCGTGGACATCCGTGCGAAGGCGCGGCGCATGCGCACCAGCAAGGCCGGGCTGCACATGATCATCGTTGATTACCTGCAGCTCATGACGAGCCCGAACGCCCGGCGCCCCGACAGCCGCCAGCAGGAGGTGGCTGAGATCAGCCGCAGCCTGAAGCTGCTGGCGAAGGAGCTCGCCATCCCGATCGTGGCGCTCAGCCAGCTGAACAGGAACCCGGAGGCTCGCGCCGACAAACGCCCACAGCTGTCGGACCTGCGCGAGAGCGGCGCCATCGAGCAGGACTCCGACATCGTGATGTTCATCCACCGTGACGACGCCGATCCCGAGAAGAAGCGCGAGGCCGAGCTGATCATCGCCAAGCATCGCAACGGGCCCACCGGCTCCATCCGCCTGCACTTCGAGCCCTCGCTCACGCAGTTCCGCAACGCGGCACGCGATAGCGCCGCATCGTGAGCCCGGCCGCACCGGCCGACGCACGAAACGCCACGCCGCGGCGCGTGCGCGCGATCCACGCCCGGCTGGCCAGGCACTTCGGCGAGCTGGTCCCTCCGCGCAGCGTCGATCCGCTCGACGAGCTGATCCTCACCGTGCTGTCCCAACACACCAGCGACCTGAACGCAGGACGCGCGTTCGCCGACCTGCAGGCGGCATTCCCGAAGGGGTGGGCCTCCGTGGTGCGCGCGCCGGCCACGAGGATCGCCGACACGATCCGCAGCGGTGGGCTCGCCAACACGAAGGCGCCGCGGATCCAGGTGATCCTGCGCGAGGTGAACCGACGCGAGGGCGCCTACGACCTGTCCTCGCTCACCGACATGACGGACCGCGAGGCGCGCGAGTACCTCACGTCGCTGCCGGGCATCGGGCCGAAGACCGCCGCCGTCGTGCTGAGCTTCGCGCTGGGACGGGATGCGCTCCCCGTCGACACGCACGTGCTGCGCGCGTCGCGCCGGTTGGGTCTGATCCCGCCCACGACCTCGGCGGAGCGGGCCGACCGGCTCCTGGACGCGCTGGTGCCCGACGGCCTGCGGACCTCGCTGCACGTCGCGCTGATCCGCCTGGGCCGCGAGATCTGCAAGGCGGGCGTGCCGCGCTGCCCTCGGTGCCCGCTCAAGGACCTGTGCCCCACAGCGCCGCGCTACGTGGAACGGTCGTCTGGTCGGGGGTAGACGACTCGGGCAGCGGGGGCTGCGTCGATGCAGGAGGCGGATCCAGCGGAGCGGGCGAGGGGAATCGAACCCCCGTCTCGAGCTTGGGAAGCTCACGTTCTGCCATTGAACCACGCCCGCGCGTGCCGGCCGCCGGGGCGGACCGGACCCCCAGTGTAGCCAGACCGCGGGTCGCGGCGGGAGGCCGCCTGCTAGCGTTCCGGCGCCATGAGCGAGGACCGCTGGCCCCAGATCCTGACGCGGCTCGCAGCGCGGGAGACCCTCACCGCCGACGAGGCGGCCGAGGCGATGCGCGGCATCATGAGCGGAGAGGCCACCCCGGGGCAGATCGGCGGCTTCCTGATGGCGCTGCGCACCAAGGGGGAGACCGCCGACGAGCTCGACGGCCTGGCGCGCACCGCCCTGGAGTTCGCGAACCCCGTCAACGCGCCCGCCCCGGTCGTAGACACCTGCGGCACCGGCGGGGACCGGAGCAACACCTTCAACATCTCCACGGTGGCGGCGATCGTCGTGGCCGGCGCCGGTGTGCCGGTCGCCAAGCACGGGAACCGCGCGGCCTCCAGCCACTGTGGCTCTGCCGATCTTCTGGAGGCGCTCGGCGTGACGATCGACCTCGACGCAGCCGGGGTGGAACGATCCCTGGCCGACAACGGCATCGCCTTCATGTTCGCCCCCGTGTTCCACCCGGCCGCCAGGTATGCCGGGCCGGTCCGTGGCGAGCTGCGCGTCCCCACCGTCTTCAACTTCCTGGGGCCGCTCACGAACCCCGCCCGGCCCGTGGCGCAGGTCGTCGGCGTCTCGGACCCCCGCATGTTGCCGCTCATGGCCGAGGTGCTGGCTCGCCGGGGCGTGCGCGCGAAGCTGTTCCGCGGCGAGGACGGGCTCGACGAGCTCACCACCACCGGCCGGTCCACCGTGTACGACGTCCGAGACGGTGAGGTGCGCGAGCGCCATCTGGACCCGGCCGACCTGGGCCTTCGCCGCGCCTCGGCCGGGGATCTTCGGGGTGGCGACGCTCGGGAGTCCGCGGCCATCGCCCGCGCGATCCTGGGGGGAGAGACCGGTCCACGGCGCGACGTCGTGCTGCTGAACGCCGGCGCAGCCCTAGAGGTCGCCGGCACCGCCGCCTCCATCGCCGAGGGCATGGACCTGGCGGCCACGTCGATCGATTCCGGCTCGGCCGCAGCGGTCCTGGAGCGCTGGGCCGGCGCCGGCGGGAACGGGTAGCATCCCCGCGCGATGATCCTGTCGGACCGCACGATCCGCGAGCAGATCGAGGCCGGCCGCATCGTGATCGACCCGTTCGACCCCGCCTGCGTCCAGCCCTCCTCAGTGGATCTGCACGTCGACGCCGAGTTCCGGGTCTTCCGCAACAACCGGTACCCGTTCATCGACGTGAAGCAGGATCAGGACCTCACCGAGCTGGTGGAGGTCAAGCCCGACGAGCCGTTCATCCTGCATCCGGGCGAGTTCGTCCTGGGTTCCACGCTCGAGCGCGTCTCGATCCCCGACGATCTCGTGGCGCGACTGGAGGGCAAGTCGTCGCTGGGCCGACTGGGCCTGCTGATCCACTCCACGGCCGGCTACGTCGATCCCGGCTGGGACGGCTTCCTCACCCTAGAGCTCTCGAACGTGGCGAACCTGCCGATCACCCTGTACCCGGGCATGAAGATCGGCCAGATCAGCTTCTTCCAGCTCACCACGGCAGCGGAGACGCCCTACGGCAGCGCCGGCAACAAGTACCAGAACCAGCGCGGCCCCACGGCGAGCCGGTTCCACCAGGAGTTCACGAAGGAACCCTGATCGAGATCCGCAGCCGCGCTTATCTCTTGGTGCTGCGCTCCTCCTCGTCGACGCCGTGGCCGATCCCGTTGCCGACGGGGTGGGGACCGACGCCCATCGACACCGCCGCCATCGCGGCCTGCGTGCGGTTGGTGACGCCGAGCTTGCGGAAGATGGCGGCAAGGTGCGCCTTCACCGTCTTCTCCGACAGGAACAGGCCCTGGGCGATGTCGCGGTTGCTCCGCCCCTCCGACAACAGGCCGAGGATGTCGTTCTCCCGCTGGGTCAAGCTGAACTCCGAGCGGCGGGCGTTGTGCGAGTTGGACTCGGCGTCATCGAACAGGTTCTGGATCACCCGAGGCGACAGGACGTTGCCGCTCCCCGACATCGCGACGTTGATCGCCTGGGAGAGATCCTCGGGCGTGGCATCCTTCAACAGGTAGCCGGAGGCGCCATCGGACAGCGCCCGCTTGACGTAGGGCGCGTTCTCGTAGGTGGACAGCATGATCACGGGGATGTCGGGCCACTCGGCCTTCATGGTGCGCAGCAGATCCAGACCGTCGAGGTCGGGCATCCGAACGTCGACCAACGCCATGTCGACCTTCTCGGCGCGCAGGATCACCAGGGCCGCCGCCGCGCTGCCGGCCTCCGACACGTCGGCGTCGGGGAAGCCCTCCTTCACGACGTAGCTCATGCCGCGGCGCACCAGCGCGTGGTCGTCAACGATCAAGATCCTCATCACAGTCACCTGGCTCCTTCAACGGGGAGACGCGCGACGATCCGCGTGCCCTCCCCGGGTCTCGATCCGATATCGACGGTGCCGCCGACCTCCTCTGCCCGGGCCCGCATCATCCGCAGACCGAAATGCGAACCGCCGTCGGCGTCGCCGGCGATCCCACGTCCGTGATCCTCCACCTCGATGACGACCTCGCCGGGGCCGAGGTCCACGCGCACCTCGATCTCGGGAGAGCCTGCATGCTTGGCTGCGTTGGTCACGGCCTCGTGCACGATGCCCAGGGCCGCGTCCATCACATCCCGGTCGATCGTTCCCACATCGCCCTGCACGTACACGCGCGCATGCGCACCCCAGCGCTCCGAGGCGGTGGCGGCGATCGCCGCGAACGGAGCCTTCGACAGGTCCTCGGCGGGAAGGGATCCGTCCGTGAGGCGGAACAGAACCTCGCGGATCCGCTCGAGATCGTCCCGGATGGCCTCCTGGGTCTCCTCCAGCTCGGCGAGCGCTGCCTCGGGGTCGGTCGCCATCCGGGAGCGGAAGGCCTGGAGCTCCAGCACGGCGCTGGTGACCGACTGCGTGAGGGTGTCGTGGATCTGCATGGCCCAGCGGGCACGCTCCTCCGCCAGGCATGCCTCGACGGTCTCGGCCACCTCGGTGGCCGCGACGGTCAGGTCTGTCTTCTGCGCGCGCAGCGCGGGAACGCTCACATCCGTCCTTCGGTCGCGTGGCGGTCGTTGGGTCTAGTTCCTTTTCGGCCGCCGAAGGGCGCGGCTTGACCGGCATTCGGGAGACGTGAGGGGACCGGACGGATCGCCGTGCGTGGGAGGGGGTTACTCCCGACGGACCGGCGTGGGGATGGAGCGGTCGCCCTCACCCTCAGGAGGCAGGGATCGTTCGATCACCTGCGCGACGTCGAGGACCTCCACCGGGGCGGCCCCGCCCGCCCGCGCCCGCGCCCCGTCGTCCAGCATGATCAGGCAGTAGGGGCACGCCACCCCCACGGCGTCCGCGCCCGTGGATGCGGCCTCATCCATCCGCTCGGCGTTGATGCGCTTGCCGATCCGCTCCTCCATCCACATACGCGAACCCCCCGCACCGCAGCACAGGCCGCGCTCGTGATGGCGGGGCATCTCCACCTGCCGGACGCCGGGCACCACGTCCAACAGCCGCCGGGGCGGCTCGTAGATCTCGTTGTGGCGGCCCAGGTAGCACGGGTCGTGGTAGGTCAGCAGCGTCCGGACCTCCTCGCTGGGCGCCAGCCGTCCCTCCTCAACGAGTCGGGCCAGCAGCTGCGTGTGATGCAGGACCTCATAGCTGCCGCCGTAGGCGGGGTATTCGTTGCGGAGCGTGTTGAAGCAGTGCGGGCAGTTGGCCACGATCGTGCGAACGCCGATCCCGTTCAGCGTCTCTACGTTCTGTTCCGCCAGCGTCTGGAAGAGGAACTCGTTGCCCATCCGCCGTGCAGGATCGCCCGTACAGAGCTCGCGAGGGCCCAGGATCGCGAACCGCACCCCCGCGCGCGTGAGCAGCGCCGCGACCGACCGGCTGACCTTCTTCGCTCGGTCGTCGAACGAGCCGGCGCACCCGACCCAGTACAGGACCTCCGGCGCCGTGCCGTTCACCACGGGGACGTCCAGGCCGTCGGCCCAGTCCGCACGCGTGGACTGCGACTGCCCCCACGGGTTCGAGCTGCTCTCCAGGTTCCGCAGCATGGTGCCTGCCTCAGCGGGGAACCGGGACTCGCCCATGACCAACGCGCGACGCAGATCCACGATGGTGTCGATGTGCTCGATGTCGACCGGGCACTCCTGCACGCACGCGCCGCAGGTGGTGCAGGCCCACACCGCCTCGTCGTCGACGACCTCCGGCACCAGCGCCGTGGGCTCGAAGGGTTCGCCCGCGGCCTGGGCGGCGAGCATCGCCGGGCCCTCGGTCAGCGCGTGGTCGCGCAGGTTCATGATCAGCAGCTTCGGCGACAGCGGTTTCCCGGTGTTCCATGCGGGGCACGCGCTCTGGCACCGCCCGCACTCGGTGCACGCCCCCAGGTCCAGCAGGGACTTGCGCGACAGTCCCTCCAAGGTGTCGGCGCCGAGCGATTGGGTTCCCGCCTCCAGCGCCGCCATGTCGATCGGCAAGGGCTCCAACGAGCCGCGCGGCCTGGTCGAGGAGAGCCACACGTTCAGCGCGCTAGTCGCGATGTGGAGGTGCTTGGAGCGGGGCAGGTAGACCAGGAACCCCAGGACCAGACCGAGGTGGGCCCACAGGAGGGCCCACACGCAGACCCGGCGGCCGTCGGGCGCCATCCATGTGAAGGCGTGGGAGGCGGCGGCCGACACTGGCGTCCACGCCGGCGGAGATTCGGCGATGCCGGATGCGATACGAGCCCCGCCGTACAGCAGCAGGGTCGCCACGATCCAGAAGATGAGGCCCAGGATCCGGTACGCGTCCCGACGGTGGCTGCCCACGAACCGTTCGGGCCGCTGGCCGAGCCGGATCGCGACGGCGATCGCCAGGCCGACCAGCACGCCGCCCGCGAACACGTCTTGCAGCAGCCCCAGCCATCCCGAGCGGCCGATCCAAGGGATCGCGAAGTCCAGGTCGACCGCCTGCCCCATCGCCTCCACGATCGTGGTGAGCAGCACCAGGAAGCCCCAGAAGATCAGGGCGTGCATGATGCCGGGGACGGCGCGCTGGAAGAGCTTGCGCTGCCCCAGCACCTGCGTGGCCTCCCGGCCCAGCCGGGCTGCCACGTCGCCGGAACGGTCGACGGGTCGGCCGAGCCGCACGATGCGGACGAGGAGCTGGGCGCGACGGACGAAGAGCCCCCCGGCGGCGCCCAGCAGCACCAGCAGCACCACCCCCCGCAGGATCACGGGGGCGAGTGTAGCCTCGTTGCCAATTTGGGACACGCGCCCGAAGTTGTCAATGGGGCGCTCAACTTCTATCATCCGTTCAGGCTTAGGATTACCCACGGGCGCCTCGCGCCCCGAACGTAGGAGGAGCACATGGCACGAGCGGTCGGGATTGACCTGGGCACCACGAACTCCGTGGTCGCCGTACTGGAGGCCGGCGAGCCGGTCGTCATCCCCAACAGCGAGGGCGCGCGCACGACGCCCTCGGTCGTCGGGTTCAGCAAGAACGCGGAGATCCTGGTGGGCGAGGTGGCCAAGCGCCAGGCCATCACCAACCCGGACCGGACCGTCCGGTCGGTCAAGCGCCAGATGGGCGACAAGAGCTGGTCCGTCGACATCGACGGCAAGGCGTGGACCGCCCAGGAGGTCAGCTCCCAGATCCTGGCGAAGCTCAAGCGCGACGCCGAGTCCTATCTGGGCGACACGGTGACGCAGGCGGTCATCACCGTCCCCGCGTACTTCGACGACGCCCAGCGTCAGGCCACCAACGAGGCCGGCAAGATCGCTGGCCTCGAGGTCCTTCGCATCATCAACGAGCCCACGGCCGCCGCGCTCGCCTACGGGTTGGACACGCAGGAGTCCGATCACACGATCCTGGTCTTCGACCTGGGCGGCGGCACGTTCGACGTGTCCCTGCTGGAGATCGGCGACGGAGTCTTCGAGGTGAAGGCCACGCACGGCGATACGAACCTGGGCGGCGACGATTGGGACCAGCGGATCATCGATTGGATGGTCAAGGAGTTCAAGAATGGCCACGGCGTCGACCTCGCGGCCGACCGCATGGCCCTGCAGCGGCTGAAGGAGGCCGCCGAGAAGGCGAAGATCGAGCTGAGCCAGGTCACGGAGGCGACCATCAACCTCCCCTTCGTCACGGCGACGGCCGACGGTCCCTTGCACCTGGAGCTGAAGCTCACTCGCAGCGAGTTCGAGCGCATGACCGAGGACCTGGTGCAGCGCTGCAAGACGCCGTTCGAGCAGGCCATCAAGGACTGGGGCAAGGACGCCTCCGCGATCGACCACGTGATCATGGTGGGCGGGTCCACCCGCATGCCGATGATCCAGGAACTGGTGAAGTCGCTGACCGGCGGCAAGGAGCCGCACAAGGGCGTCAACCCCGACGAGGTGGTCGCGATCGGCGCGGCGGTTCAGGCCGGCGTCCTTAAGGGCGACGTGAAGGACATCCTGCTTCTCGACGTGACGCCGCTGTCCCTGGGTGTCGAGACCAAGGGCGGCATCTTCACGAAACTGATCGAGCGCAACACCACGATCCCCACGCGCAAGTCCGAGGTCTTCACCACGGCCGACGACAACCAGACCAACGTGGAGATCCACGTCCTGCAGGGCGAGGGTGAGACCGTCGGCTCACCCGCGGTGAAGTCCCTCGGGCGGTTCATGCTCACCGGCATCGCGCCGGCCCCGCGCGGCTTGCCGCAGGTCGAGGTCGCCTTCGACATCGACGCGAACGGCATCGTGAACGTGAGCGCGAAGGACCTGGCCACCGGCAAGGAGCAGGCCATGACGATCACCGGCGGCACCGCCCTTTCCAAGGACGAGGTGGAGCGCATGGTGGCCGACGCCGAGAAGTTCGCGGCGGAGGATCACGCGCGGCGGGAGGCGGCCGAGGCCCGCAACCAGGCCGATCAGCTCACCTACCAGGTGGACAAGTTCGTCGAGGAGAATGGCGACAAGGTCCCGGAGTCCGACATCGCCGAGCTCCGCAGCAAGAACGACGAGCTGAAGGGGGCGTTGAAGGCCGAGGACGCCGATCTGGGCACGCTCCGCGGCGCCACCGAGGCCGCCATGCAGGTCTTTCAGCGGGTCGGCCAGGCGATGTACGAGCACCAGCAGGCGCAGGCATCCTCGGCGTCCGCGTCCGACGCCGGTCCCACCGACGCCGACGCCGGCACCGGCACCGCTGACACAGCCGAGTCCGAGTCTGACGACGATGTCGTCGAGGGCGAGATCGTGGACGAGGGCGGCGCATGAGCGACCACGACGAGGACGAGCGCCCCACGATCAAGGTGACCGACAAGCGGCGGTACCACCAGGACCCCACCGCCCCGGCCGAGGCCGGTGCGGTGGGGGGTGGCACGACCGACGATGCGGCGGTGGACCCGCACGCTCCCGCCGTCGAGGACGGCGGCCCGGTCGCGTCCGAGGTCGAACCGGCGCTGGCGGACGCGGAACGCGAGGCGGCCGAGTACCTCGACCACCTGCGGCGGTTGCAGGCCGAGTTCGACAATTTCCGCAAGCGCTCGCTGAAGCAGCAGACCCACGCCGTGGAGCTGGCCGCGCAGCCCATCGTGGCGCGGTTGCTGGAGGTGGTCGACGATTTCGAGCTGGCGTTGATGGCGGCCGAGCAGCAGCCCGACTTTGAACGGTTCCGCAAGGGTGTGGAGCTGGTGTACGCAAAGCTCGCCGACGTGCTCCGCGCCGAGGGCCTCCAGCAGATCGAGGCCCAGGGGGCGCCGTTCGATCCGGAGCTCCACGAGGCGCTGATGCAGACCGGTGAAGGGGACGGCGAGCTGGTGGTGGCCGACGTCCTGCGCCCGGGCTACACGCTGAAGGGCCGGGTGCTGCGTCCGGCCGGCGTGCGCGTGCACAAGGAGTAGCCGTGGCCGACGAGGTCCGCCGGGAGTGGTTCGACAAGGACTACTACGCCGTGCTGGGCGTGCCCAAGAACGCCTCGGCCGCCGAGATCAAGAAGGCGTACCGCAAGCTCGCGCAGAAGCACCACCCCGACGCGAACCCGGGCAGCGGCGGCGCCGACGAGCGCTTCAAGGAGATCTCCGCCGCCCACGACGTGCTCGGTGACGAGGAGAAGCGCAAGAGCTATGACGCGGTCCGCGAGATGGGCGCGTCCGGATCCGGTGCGGGAGGGTTCCCGGGAGGGTTCCCCGGCGGCGCGGGCGGCTGGCCCGGCGGCAACGTTCGGTACGAACAGGTCGACGTCGGGGACCTCGGCGATCTCTTCGGCGGGATGTTCGGCGGTGCGAGTAGGGGATCGGGCGGTCGCGGGGGGCGAGGCCAGCAGCGCCCGCAGCGCGGCGCCGACCTGGAGACGACGGTGAAGATCCCGTTCGACGAGGCCATGGCGGGCACCAGCGTGCCGGTGAAGATCACGGGCCCGTCCACCTGCCGCACCTGCCACGGCAGCGGGGCGGAGCCCGGCACCCAGCCGGTCACCTGTCCGCGATGCGGCGGCTTGGGCTCGGTCAGCGTGAACCAGGGCTTCTTCCAGATGGCCCAGCCCTGCCCGCGGTGCCATGGGAGCGGACGGATCGTGGAGCACCCCTGCCCCACCTGTCGCGGCACGGGGACGGAGCGGCGCACGCGCCGGTTCAGCGTGAAGATCCCGGCCGGCGTGAAGGACGGAGCGCGGATCAAGCTCGCGGGCCGAGGCGAGCCGGGGCAACCCGGGGCGCCCGCGGGCGACCTGTTCGTGAAGGTCCAGGTGGGCGAGCACCTGCTGTTCGGCCGCAGAGGCGACGACCTCACGCTCGACCTTCCCATCACCTACCCCGAGGCGGCCCTGGGCGCCCAGATCGCCGTGCCCACGTTGAACGGGCCGGTGAAGCTGAAGGTGCCGGCCGGCACGCCGGACGGGAAGACCTTTCGCCTCCGAGGCAGGGGCGCCCCGAAGAAGGGTGGTCACGGAGATCTCCTGGCGACGGTGCGGGTGGACGTGCCCGGCAAGGTGTCCCATGACGAGAAGGAGCTCCTGCGGCGCCTGCAAGACGCGACGAAGAACCCCCGGTCGCATCTGGATGGGGAGGTTTAGACATGGAGGAGTCACGGCACGAGGAGCGAGCGGTGTACGTGATCAGCGTGGCAGCGGAGCTGGCCGGTGTGCATCCGCAGACCCTGCGCATCTACGAGCGCAAGGGACTGCTGCAGCCGAAGCGAACGTCGGGCAACACCCGGCGCTACTCCCAGCGGGATATCGAGCAGCTCCTGCGGATCCAGGACCTCACGCAGGTGGCCGGGATCAACCTCGCCGGGGTGAAGATGATCATCGAGATGCAGACCGAGATCGACCGGTTGCGCGAGCGGGCGGCCGAGCTGGAGCTCGAGGTTCGCCGGCAGCGGCGGGCGGCTCGCGCACGCGAGGACGCGGCGGAGCCGGGCGCGCAGATGCTGCCGCTGCGGAGCGTGTTCCTGCCGTCGTGGGTGACACGGCGGTGATCGATCTGCGTGGCGGACGCGTGAGGATCCGGCCACTGCGATCCCTAGAGATCGATCGGGTGGTCCAGGAGTCACTGCCGGCATGGGTGGCGTGGGGCACCGATCCGGAGGTTGCACGCGCCAAGATCCGGGACCGGCTCCGGCGCTCCGGCGAGCTCACCGAGCATGGCCTCGACCTGGGCATCGAGGTTGGCGGCCGTCTGATCGGCGACGTGCAGGCGCGCGCCGACTCGCTGCCGGCGGGTGCCTTCGAGCTGGGCATCGGCCTGTTCGACGAGCGGGACCGGCGGCAGGGCCTGGGTGGGGAGGCGATCGCGCTGCTGACCGCGCATCTGTTCGACACCCTGGCCGCTCGGCGCGTCCAGCTCAGTACCGACGTTGCCAACGAGGGGATGCGGCGGGTGGCCGAGCGCACGGGCTTCGTGCATGAAGGCGACCTCCGCGGCTTCTGGCCGCAGGACGACGGCGACCACGACTACGCCATGTACGGCATGACGCGGCGCGACTACCTGGCCGCGGAGAGGGAGTGAGCCGTGGATCTCAACAAGCTGACCTTGAAGTCGCGCGCGGCTCTGGAGGGCGCGCAGCAGCAGGCTGTCGCTCGCAACCATCAGTCGATCGAACCCGAGCACGTCCTGTTCGCGTTGCTGTCGGATCCCGATGGCGTGGTGTATCCGCTGCTGCACCAGCTGGGCGTGACGCCGAAGACGGTGCGCGATCGCGTCCACGAGGCGCTGGAGGCGGCGCCGAAGGTGTACACGCAGGGCGCGGAGGTCCGCCTCGGCGCGGCCGCCGGCCGTCTGCTGGATGCGGCCGGCCGTGAGGCGGAGCAGCTCACCGACGAGTACATCTCCACCGAGCACCTGCTGCTGGCCATGCTGGCGGGGTCCACGGCCGCCAGCCGGATCCTGCAGGAGGCCGGGCTGACGCGCGACGCGCTGCTGGGGGCGCTCGCCGAGGTGCGCGGCCGCCGGCGCGTCACCGACGAGAACCCCGAGGACAAGTACCGGTCCCTGGAGAAGTACGGCCGCGACCTCACCGAGCAGGCGCGCCAGGGCAAGCTCGATCCCGTGATCGGAAGGGACGAGGAGGTCCGGCGCACGATGCAGGTCCTTGCGCGCCGGACGAAGAACAACCCGGTGCTGATCGGGGAGCCCGGCGTCGGCAAGACCGCGATCGTCGAGGGACTCGCGCAGCGCATCGTGGCCGGGGACGTGCCCGAGAGCCTGAAGCGCAAGCGCGTGATCGCGCTGGACCTCGGCTCCATGGTGGCCGGCTCGAAGTACCGCGGCGAGTTCGAGGAGCGGCTGAAGGCCGTGCTACAAGAGATCGCCGACTCCGAGGGCGAGATCATCACGTTCATCGACGAGCTGCACACGATCGTGGGGGCCGGCGCCGCTGAGGGCGCCATGGACGCCGGCAACATGCTGAAGCCGATGCTGGCCCGTGGCGAGCTCCGCGCGATCGGCGCCACCACCTTGGACGAGTACCGCACCCACATCGAGAAGGACCCTGCGCTCGAGCGCAGGTTCCAGCCGGTGCTGGTCGAGGAGCCGAGCGTGGAGGACACCATCGCGATCCTGCGAGGATTGAAGGAGCGCTACGAGGTCCACCATGGCGTGCGGATAAAGGACCCCGCCCTGGTGGCGGCCGCCGTGCTGTCCGACCGCTACGTGAGCGCGCGCTTCCTGCCCGACAAGGCGATCGACCTGATCGACGAGGCCGCGAGCCGCCTTCGGATCGAGATCGACTCGATGCCGACCGAGATCGACGAGGTGGAGCGCCGCATCAAGCAGCTCGAGATCGAACGTGCCGCCCTGAAGAAGGAGACCGATGCCGCCTCGGCGGAGCGTCTCGAGCGCCTTGAGCGGGAGCTCGCCGATATCCAGGAGCAGTCCTCGGCTATGCGGGCGCACTGGCGGCAGGAGAAGGAGCACATCGACCGGATCCGCGAGCTGAAGGCACAGGTCGAGGAGGCACGGGGCGAGTTCGAACGGGCCGAGCGCGACGGTGAGCTGGAACGCGCCGCGGAGCTCCGGTTCGGCACGCTGGTGGAGCTGGAGAAGCAGATCGACGTGGAGAACACCGCCCTGGCCGAGGTGCAGCAGGATCGCAAGATGCTGAAGGAGGAGGTCGGCGAGGAGGACATCGCCGAGGTGGTGAGCCGGTGGACCGGCATCCCGATCAGCCGGCTGATGGAGGGCGAGATGTCCAAACTCGTCCACCTGGAGGAGGCGCTGCACGAGCGCGTCGTCGGCCAGAGCCAGCCGGTGGAAGCCGTCGCCAACGCGATCCGCCGCTCCCGCGCCGGCATCTCCGACCCGAACCGTCCGATCGGCTCGTTCCTGTTCCTGGGCCCCACCGGCGTCGGCAAGACCGAGCTCGCGCGGGCGCTGGCCGAGTTCCTCTTCGACGACGAGCACGCGATGGTGCGCATCGACATGAGCGAGTACCAGGAGCGGCACGCGGTGTCGCGGCTGATGGGCGCGCCGCCCGGCTACGTGGGCTACGAGGAGGGCGGTCAGCTGACCGAGGCCGTCCGCCGCCGTCCGTACAGCGTGATCCTGCTGGACGAGATGGAGAAGGCCCACGCCGACGTCTTCAACATCCTGCTGCAGCTGCTGGACGATGGGCGGCTCACCGACGGGCAGGGACGCACGGTGGACTTCCGCAACACGATCATCATCATGACCTCGAACCTGGGCAGCGCCGTCTTCAACGACACCTCCCTCTCGCCGGAGCAGCGGCGCGATCAGGTGCTGGCGGATGTCCGCAGCACGTTCCGCCCCGAGTTCGTGAACCGTGTGGACGAGATCCTCGTGTTCGACCCGCTGGCCCGTGAGCAGATCGCCCGGATCGTGGACATCCAGCTGCGTTCCCTGCGCGAGCGTCTGGCGGAGCGGAAGCTCACGCTGGTACTCACGGACGAGGCACGCGCGTGGCTCGCCAACGCCGGCTACGACCCGACGTTCGGGGCGCGGCCCCTGAAGCGGCTGATCCAGCATGAGATCCAGGACAGGCTGGCGATGCAGCTGCTGGGCGGCGAGATCCACGACGGCGACGAGGTCACGATCGATGCCGGCGCCGACGGCCTGATGGTGCGGGCACCCTCCGGCGCGTCCTGACCGACGGCCTTCGGTGCTTGCCTCAGGCGCGGGTCTCCGGTACCGATACCACTGACATGGGTGGGGCATGGATCTTCGTGGTGTTCGTGGTGATCGCCGGCGCGGCCGCGTACCTCAGCTATTACCTGAAGCAGAAGCGGCGGCAGGAGATGGCCTACGCGGCCAGACAGCTCGGCCTGGAGTTCGCGCTCACCGATCCCTTCGACACGCTGTCGGAGCCACTCCCGTTGCTGCAGAAGGGCGACGGACGTGGCGTCGAGAACGTGCTGTGGGGTACCTGGGGCGGGATCGAGTGCCGCGCCTTCGACTACTGGTACTACGACGAATCCACCGACTCGAAGGGCAACCGCTCGCGCACCTACCACCGGTTCAGCTGCGTGCTGGCGCCGGTGGACGCCGCGTGCTCCCCGCTCACCCTCACTCCCGAGAACGTTTTCACGCGCATCGGCGATCACGTGGGCCTGCACGACATCGAGCTGGAGTCCGAGGAGTTCAACCGGGCGTTCACGGTGAAGTCGCCCGATCGCAAGTTCGCGGTGGACTTCTGCGACGCCCGGATGATGCAGTGGCTGCTGGCGCACGGCGAGGGGTTCTCGTTCGAGGTGGCGGGCGATCGGCTGCTGGCCTCCTGCCGCCGGCGCGCTCCGACGGAGCTCACCGCCCTGCTGGGCACGATGAAGACCTTCCGCGAGCACATCCCGCGCGTGGTGTTCTCGCTGTACCCGAAGCCCGGCTAGGATGCGGGCCGTGAGGCTGCGCGAGAGCGAGAGCGACAGAAGGGACCCACCATGTCGACCGTGATCTGGATCGTCCTGGGCGTGATCGTGCTGGTGGCGATCGGCCTGATCGTCTCCTACAACCGCTTCGTGTCACAGAAGAACCTGATCCGCGACGCGTGGGCCAACATCGACACCGAGCTACGGCGGCGCTACGACCTGATCCCCAACTTGGTGGAGACCGTGAAGGGCTACGCCTCCCATGAGAGGGAAATCTTCGAGGAGGTGGCCCGCACACGATCGCTGGCCGCCGGGGCCACGGGCAACCCCGCCGCGCAGGCCGCCGCCGAGGGACCGTTCGTGGCGGCCCTGGGCAAGCTGTTCGCGGTCGCGGAGGCCTATCCCGATCTCAAGGCCAACCAGAACTTCCTGGCGCTGCAGGCGGAGCTGTCCAACACCGAGGATCGCCTGCAGACCTCCCGGCGCTTCTACAACGCGAACGTGCGCGACTACAACCGGCGCGTACGGTCCTTCCCCAGCGGCGTGATCGCGCGGTCGTTCGGCTTCAAGGAGGCGGAGTTCTTCGAGGTGGACGAGGCGCTCAGGCAGGCCGGGCCGCCGCAGGTGAGCTTCGGCGGCGGGCCCGCGGTGTCGTTCGAGGGCGGCACGCCGGCTCCCACCCCGCCCGCAGAGCCACCCGCCGCGCCGGACCCGCCGACGCCGTAGACCCCTGATCTGTCAGGGGTCCAGGCCCGAGGTCGCGGCCCGGGAACGGATGTCGCGCGTCAGCATCCACCACGTGCCGCTCCACGCGAGAGCGACGCCACCCAGCCCGATCACCGTCGGCCGGGGGCCCACCGTGTCGGCCAGCCATCCCGCAGCGAAGCTCGACACCCCCAGGGACAGGGTGACCAGGGCGTAGTCGAACGCGAAGATGCGGCCGCGGATCCGGTCGGGTGTGAGCCGCTGCAGGCCGTAGGTCGACAGCGTCCACTGTGCGCCGCCGCCCAGATGCGCACACATCACGATCGGAGCCGCTACCAGCAGTGACGGGCTGAGCCCGAACATCATGTACGAGGCACCGAAGACGGCGAGGGCCAGCCCGATGGCGCTGAACATCCGGCGATCGTCGGAGCCCGCGATCGCCCGGCCGAGGAAGGGACCGATCAGAGCGCCCACACCACGGCTGGCCATCAACAGGCCGATGCCGATGTCACCCTCTCGGAAGACGTCGGTGGCGAACACCGCGATCAGCACCAGCACGCCGGCCGCGAGGCCGAAGCCCGCCTTCACGCCGAGCAGGGCCAACACCCGATGATCCCGCCGGGCGTAGGCGACCGTCTCTCGTGTGGCCTCCAGGATGCCGGGATGGTGGGCGTGCTCCTCGCGTGGCTCGGAGAACGCCCGGTGCACGCGGAACAGGAGCCACGCCGAGAAGAGGAACGACACCGTGTTGCCCACGATCGCGGCATCGCGCCCCAACAGCGTCACCACCAGGCCGCCTGCGGCGGCGCCCACGGCCAGCATCGTCCCCCAGGCCGATCCCACCAGCGTGTTGGCGGCGGCGAGGTCCGGGGGGTCCACGACGTTCGGGATGGCGGCCGAGGACGCCGGCTCGAAGCAGGCCGTGAACACGCTGATGGTGGCCAGCACGACGAAGACCAGCCAGACGGCGCTACGCGAGTCCACCAGCAGCAGGGGAAGGCACAGGCCGGCGCGCGCGAGGTCGGCCGCGATCATCAGTCGCCGCCGGTCCAGCCGGTCGGCCAGCGCGCCGCCGACCGGCGACAGCAGGAAGAACGCCAGCTCCGGCACGGTGATGGTGAGGGCCACGAAGATCGCCGATCCGGTCAGCTCGTGCACCAGCCCGAACAGCGCGACGGTCATGAACCAGTCCCCGCCGAACGAGATCAGCTGGGCGAAGTACAGTCGGCGGAAGTCGGGGTTCCGGCGCAGGAGCTCGAGGCTGGCGCGGGCGCCGGTGGAGTCGCTGCGAAGGTCGGCCACGGTGGCTGGTCAGCGTACCGCCCGGAAGGGGGCCAGGATGCTCGAGGGATTCACGTGGTTCAAGCAGTCGGCGTTCCGATGGGCCGCCGGCGGGCCCACCGTCTACATCGACCCGTGGGGCGTGCGACCCGACGACGCCCCCGCGGACCTGATCCTCATCACCCACGCGCACTTCGACCACTTCCAGCCTGAGGAGATCGCGAAGATCACGAAGGAGGGTACGAAGCTGGTGGCGCCCCGCGACGTGGCGGCCGAGCTGTCCGGGGACGTGACACCGGTTGCCCCCGGCGAGTCGCACGAGGTGGGCGGCATCCGGTTCACCACCGTGCCGGCCTACAACGTGGTGGAGGAGCGGCTGGAGAAGCATCCGAAGGCCAACGGATGGGTGGGCTACGTCCTGGAGCTGGGGCCGCACCGCTATTACCACGCCGGCGACACCGACCACCTGCCGGAGCTGGAGTCGATCACCACCGACGTCGCGTTCCTGCCCATCGGTGGGACCTTCACGATGGACGTCCCGGAGGCAGCGGGCCTGGCCCGGGCGATGGCGCCGGCCGTGGCCGTGCCCATGCACTTCGGGTTCGTGGTGGGGGAGCCGCAGGACGCCGACCGCTTCCGCGAGGCCGCGGCTCCGGTGTCGGTGGAGGTCCTGACGCCGGTGCGTCCCTTCGGCGAGGAGTGAGCCCGCAGCGGGCGCGCCGCCGGACCGCTAGCATCGGGGCGAAACCGGCCCCACACCCCATCCCCACCCACGATCCGGGAGGACGACGACATGACGCTCGGCTACGACGGGAAGCTCCACATCCTCGCGTTCGACCACCGGGGATCGTTCCAGAAGAAGTTCTTCGGCGTCGA
>JBDUEF010000004.1:0-44931 GCA_040002535.1 Actinomycetota bacterium
AATTGCACTACGAGTAAAGATGCTCGTTACCCGCAGCAGGACGGAAAGACCCCGGGACCTTTACTGCAGCTTGATGTTGGGTCTTGGCATGTGTTGCGTAGGATAGGCGGGAGGCTGTGAAGCCTCGGTTTCGGCCGGGGTGGAGCCACCCTTGAAATACCGCCCTTCACATGTTGGGATCCTCACCCAGGCCCGTGATCCGGGTCGGGGACAGCGTCTGGTGGGCAGTTTAACTGGGGCGGTTGCCTCCCAAAATGTAACGGAGGCGCCCAAAGGTTCCCTCAGTCTGGTTGGCAATCAGACGTCGAGTGCAAGGACACAAGGGAGCTTGACTGCGAGACCGACGGGTCGAGCAGGAGCGAAAGCTGGGCCTAGTGATCCGATGGCTCCTAGTGGTAGGGCCATCGCTAAACGGCTAAAAGGTACCCCGGGGATAACAGGCTGATCCTTCCCAAGAGTCCATATCGACGGAAGGGTTTGGCACCTCGATGTCGGCTCGTCTCATCCTGGGGCTGGAGCAGGTCCCAAGGGTCGGGCTGTTCGCCCGTTAAAGAGGCACGCGAGCTGGGTTTAGAACGTCGTGAGACAGTTCGGTCCCTATCCGCTGTGGGCGCAGGAGACTTGTGGGGAGCTGCCCCTAGTACGAGAGGACCGGGGCGGACGTACCTCTGGTGTGCCAGTTGTCGCGCCAGCGGCATGGCTGGTTAGCTACGTACGGAAGAGATAAGCGCTGAAAGCATCTAAGTGCGAAACTCGCCCCGAGATGAGGTCTCCCACTGGGTCAACCAGGTAAGGCCCCTCGAAGACCACGAGGTTGATAGGCCGGAGGTGGAAGCGCGGCAACGCGTGGAGCCGACCGGTACTAATAGGCCGAGGACTTGGCTTTTGCTCGCGCTCGCTATCGTGGTTCTCGAGTTCCGACTCGAGGATCGCACCCTCAACCGCTTCCCGAGCGATCGGGAGACACCGTTTCGGTGGCCATAGCGGAGGGGATACACCCGGTCCCATCCCGAACCCGGAAGTTAAGCCCTCCTGCGCCGATGGTACTGCCTGGGCGACTAGGTGGGAGAGTAGGTCGTTGCCGGAACATCTTCGAACAGGCCACCCACGGGTGGCCTGTTCGCGTCTGTGCCGGACGCCTTCGCCAGAGGAGGAGGTCCACGTGGAGATCCGCCCCGCCAGCCAGGACGATTGGATACGTATCTGGCCGTTCTTCACGCAGATCGTCGATGCGGGGGATACCTATGCCTACCCGGCGGATCTCACGATGGATGGGGCGCGTTCAACGTGGATGGAGCAGCCTCCGGGCCGGACCGTCGTGGGTGTCGAGGATGACGCGGTGGTCGGCTCCGCCAAGATGGGTCCCAATCGCCCCGGCCGCGGATCCCATGTGGCAACGGCGAGCTTCATGGTGGATCCGGCGTGCAACGGTCGTGGCATCGGCCGCGCCCTGGGCGAGTACGTCATCGGATGGGCCGGTGACCAGAACTACCGCGGTATCCAGTTCAACGCTGTCGTCGAGACGAACGCGCCGGCCCTGCGGTTGTGGAGGTCCCTCGGATTCCGCGTCATCGGGACCGTGCCCGAGGCGTTCGACCATGCCACGCGCGGTCTGGTGGGGCTGCACATCATGTATCGAGCCTTGTGAAGCGGTCATCTCGCCCAGGACCTGCGGAGACCTCGTGCGGCGGCGGTACCCTGGTGCCGTGGCCAAGCCCCTGCAACCTCGCCCCGGCAAACAGCGACGTGGGCCCGCGCCGACGACGCCCGGCCTTCCCAAACCGGTCGTCGATGAGATCCGTCGCACCACGAAGCCCACGGCCGCCGACGACGCGATCGCCCGTCTCGACCGTGCGACCGAGTTGTTGGAGCGGGGGGACGCGAGCGGCGCGTCCCGGGAGGCTGCCAAAGCCAAGGCGATGGCGCCGCGGTCCGCGTCCGTCCGGGAGATCCTCGGTCTGGCGCTCTATGGCGAAGAACGGTGGCAGGAAGGCCTGGCGGAGATGAAGGCGTACCGTCGCCTATCCGGACGTGCCGATCAGAACCACATCATCGCCGATTGCCTGCGGGCGGTCGGCAGGCCATCGGAGGTCGTGCCGCTGGCCGAGGAGGCGCTCCGAGCGCGGATCCCCAACGAGGTGAAGGCCGAGGTGGTGATCGTGGCCGCCTCCGCCCTGGCCGACCAACGGCGCTTCCCCGAGGCGCTGGCCTTCCTCCGCCGCGCCCAGACCCGGGACGACGTGGCGGAGGGCTACACCCTGCGCCTGTGGTACGTCGCCGGCGACATCCTCCAGCGGGCGGGCCGTACGCAGGACGCGGAGCGCGAGTTCCGGAAGGTGTTCCGCCACGATCCGGCCGCGTTCGATGTCGCCGAGCGCATCGCTCAGCTCGGCTGAGATCCCCGCTCCGCGGCCTCCCGCTCGCGCCGTTTGCGCCAGTACCGGTCCAGGCCGGCCGCGTTCATCCGGATGCTCCCCAGCGCGTCGTAGCGCGCCAGATCGATCGGGACGCCCGCGTCGCGCATGTGCTCGGCGGCAGCCTGCTGCCGCAGGGTGGCGGCGATGACGTCGAGGTCGGCACCCTCGGCGGAGAGCACGCGAACCGTCTGGGACCATCCACGGACATGGGATGCCGCGCGGTCGCATCCCTCCGAGGCGTCGGCGATCGGTCCGAAGTGGGAGGTCAGCAGGGACTCGGCCCGTGCGCGGATCCGCTCGATGCTGGCGAGCGCCGCCTCCACGTCGACCTCGGGCGGCGGCAGGGCGGGCCGGTAGACGTCGACCCAGGGGAGGTGGGAGCCGACGGCCTCGCCGGTGAAGACGCCGCCCGTCAGGCTGTCGGCGAGCGCCACATGGTGGGAGGCATGGCCCGGCGTGAACATCACCTCCAGCGATCGGTCGCCCAGCGCGATCGTGTCGCCGTCGCCCACCGTGCGGATGCGTCCCGGCTCCACGGGCAGGGTCGTACCGAACAGCGCGAGCATCCGTTCCTCGCCGTAGGTCCGGGCGGTGCTGGCCATCAGCCGAGCCGGGTCTGCCAGATGGACGGCGCCGCGCTCGTGCACCCAGACGTCGGCCAGCGGGAATCGCCGGAGGAGAGATCCCACGCCGCCCGCGTGATCGAGGTGGATGTGCGTGACCACCACGTGCGCCAGATCCCGCGCTCCCACGCCACGGCGATTGAGCGCGGCGACGATCACGTCGCTATCGGCTGCGGGGCCCGCCTCCACCAGTGCGGGCTCGTCCCCGCTCACCAGGTAGACCGCGTTCAGCTGCCGCTCGCCGGCCATCCCGGTGTCGAGGAGCTCGATGCCCTCAGCGACCGGTGCGAAGTCTGCCTCCATCGCCGCCGAGTCTGGCACAGGGTCCAATGTCGGACCCGGGTGCTAGCGTGCCCTCGTTCGGTGCTCTCCCTCGTTGCGGTCTCCCCCAGGAGGAGTGGCGCCATGGTCACCGTGAACGTCGTCGTGCTTGCGGGCACCATCGCGGCCGAACCGATCGAGCGGCAGTTGCCCTCGGGAGACGAGGTGACGGAGCTCCGGCTGTCGGTGCCCGAGGCGGGGAAGCGGCTGCTGCCACTACCGGTGACGGTGTGGCACAAGGCCGTGGGCGCGGTCGTGCTGCGAGAGCTCGCGAAGGGGGATGAGGTCCTCGTGCACGGCACCCTCGCCCGGCGCTTCTATCGCAGCGGCGCGGGCGCGCGAAGCCTGACCGAGGTGATCGCCAGCGGCATCAAGAAGCTTGATCCGGCGCCGGAAGCGTGACCCGAGGCGCTCAGACCGGTCGCCGCTCGCCGGCTTCGATGGCCACATCGAGGCGGCTGCCGGGGGGCGTCAACGGGCACGCCCAGCGCGGATCGTAGGCGCAGGATGGGTTGAAGGCGAAGTTGAAGTCCAGGACGAGCTGCCGGTTCTCCATCCCTAGATCGGCACCCTTCACAGTGTCCAGCAGGTACCGCCCCGCGCCGTAGGACGACGCGTCGCAGGTGGCGTCCCGGAACGGCAGGAACAGCCCGCCCGCGTAGCCGTCGAGCCAGAACAGATCGAGGGAACATCGGGACCCGTGGATCTCGAACCCGGCTACGGCGAAGCGGGTCGCCCGGAAGCTCCCGTGGGAACCCACGATCTCCAGTGGCGCCTGCACCGCCTCGCCCACAGTGGCCCGCACGCGAGCCGCCGGATCGTAGGCGAAGAACGGCGTCTGCACGTAGGCAGCTCGCCGGTCGGGCGGGATCGGCGATGCGTCGTGCGTTCGGAACAGCTCGTCACGAGCCTCCCGCCACGCCACCCACGCGGGCTCCGAGTCATGCACCTCACGCGTCTGCCGGTACAGCTCGGCCATGCGTCGCCGCCAGTCGGTCAACGCCAGCAGCCCTGCGGCCCCGTCGTCGATCGCCCGTGCGGAAGGGGGTGATTCGGGCATCGGATCGACCCTACTCCAACGGACGCATGACCATCCCCGTGAGGGGCTTGGGCCAGAAGAAGGTGGATTTCTGCGGCAGACGGCCGCCGCCCTCTACGACGGCGCGGATCCGGTCGGGGGTGGTGGGGGGCAGGATGTAGGCCGCCAGCGCTGCGCCGGATCGCACCGCAGCCTCCGCATCCACGGCGTCGGGCGTGAATCGGATGCGGTCACCGCTGGTGTCCGTGCCCAGCACCCGCTCGTGCAGCAATGCAACGGTCGGGAAGGGACCGCGCGTGGCGCCCGCTCGGAGGTCGGCGATCAGATGCACCGGCCTCCCGTCGGCCCGAGCGACGATGCCGTAGACGAGGTCGTCATCGTTGATCTCCGCCAGCACCTCCTGGAGATCGCGGACCAGCTCGCCCGCCGTCGGCGCAGGCTCCGCAGACACCACGCGATGGAAGGGCAACACGGGTGGGTCCTCGGTGCAGGCGTCAACGACGAGGGCAAGCACGGTGTCCCAGGGGCCCGGCCCGTCGGAGGCGCGGCGCTCATCGCGGTAGCGCAGCGCCGTCGTGTATCGATGGTGGCCATCTGCGATCAGCAGAGGCTCGGCCTCGAGCCAGCCCGGGATCGCAGGATCGGGCTGCACCGGCCACATGCGGTGCTCGACGCCCTGCTCGTCCACGGTCGCGTGGGACGGTGGATCGGCCATGACCTCGTCCAGCCGCGCGGCCAATTCCGGTATCGGTCCGGCGACGGTCCCGTAGACCGGCGAGAGGTTCGTCCGCGTGGCCCGGAGGAGTCGCAGCCGATCCTCGATCGGTCCGGGCATGGTGCGCTCGTGCGGGAGCACACCGCCCCCCCAGTCCTCGAGCTCCACCGTGCACAGCAGGCCACGGATCCTGCGCGCGCGGGCGTCCAGACGGAAGCGCATCTCGTAGGCCTGATAGGAGGGCTCCGGGCCCGCCACGAGGGCGCCGGTCGAGCGCCAGCTGGCGAGGAGATCGGCCGCTCGTTCGTACCGGTCGGCGTCGCCTTCGGACAGATCGAGGTGCACTACGCTGTAGGGGCTCGAGGACAGGAAGGCGCGGCGCTCCGATTCGCCGATCACGTCGTACGGAGGTGCGGTCACGACATCGAGGGGACCGACGATCGACGGATCGAACACGAGGCCTGTGAAGGGGGAGATGTGAGGCATCCCACGTTGTATAGCAGGCAGGTGACCGATGAGGCCCCCTATGATCTCTTCGTGCGGGGAGCCGCGATGCTCCGGGACGGACACCCGCACCAGGCGGTCACCATCCTCGCCCGCGCGAAGCTGTTGGAGCCGGACAAGGCGTCGATCCGTGAGGCGCTCGGCCGCGCCCTGTACCTGACCGGCGCCGCCACGCGTGCCCGCCGCGAGTTCGCGAAGGCCGTCCAGCTGAACCCGACCGACGACTACGCCCACTTCGCGTTGGCGCTCGCGTGCGAGCGGACGGGACAGCGCCACCGTGCCCGCGGACACGCGAAGATCGCGGCGATCCTTCGTCCCGGCAACGAGGATTACGAGCGGGCCGTTCGTCGCCTCGCCGTGTGAGATGGCGCCACTGCTCCAGCACTACGACGCGTTCCTGTTCGATCTGGACGGTGTGCTGTACCGCGGGGCGGACCCGATCGAGGGGGCACCCGAGGCCCTCGCCGCCCTGCGTGCCGCCGGCCGGCGCGTGGCCTTCATGACCAACAACTCTGCCCGTCCGCCCTCCGTCGTGGCAGAGCGACTGCGACGTGTGGGTATCCAGGCCGACCCCGAGGAGGTCGAGACCTCCGCGCAGGCCACCGCTGAGCTCCTGGCCGGTCGCGGCTGCCGAACCGCGTTCGTGATCGGGGAGGCCGGTATCAAGGAGGCGCTCGCCGCCGCCGGCATCGAGGTGTTGGGGGCGAAGCCCGCCGACGCCGACGCCGTGGTGGTCGGCTGGGACCGGCAGGCGGACTACGCGAAGCTGCGCACCGCCTCCGTCCTCATCCAGCGGGGCGCGGCGTTCGTGGGCACGAACGGCGACGCGTCGTTCCCTGCGGCCGACGGGACCCAGTGGCCCGGCGCTGGTGCGTTGCTCGCCGCCATCGCCACCGCTACCGGCGCGAGCCCGGAGATCGTGGGCAAGCCGAACGCGCCCGTGTACATCGCCGCCAGGGCTCGGGCGGGGGGAGGCATGCCGTTGGTGATCGGGGACCGTCTGGACACCGATATCGCCGGCGCTGCGGCCCTGGGATGGGATTCGCTCCTGGTGCTCACGGGCATCACACGCCGGGCCGACCTTGCGACCTCCTCGGTGCGGCCCACGCACGTGTCGGCGGACCTGTCGATCCTCCACCGATGAACCCGGGCGCGGCCCGGCGGGTATCCTATGCTGCAGAAGCCAACGAAAGGGCTCCCGATGAACGCCGACGATATGCGCAAGTACCTGGATTCACTCTTCGACAAGCTCTCGCCCGCGAAGGCGCAGGAGATCGCGAAGGGCTTCCTGGGCGAGGACCGTCGCGAGCAGGCGCAGAAGCTCGCAGGCGAGCTGATGGAGTCCGCGCAACGCAACCGCGATCGTGTGAAGGACCTGATCTCCCGGGAGGTCAAGAGCCAGGTGAAAGCCATGGGCGTCGCGACGCAGGCGGACCTGGACGCGCTGAAGCGGCGGGTCCGCGATCTGGAGCGCGGCGGTTCGACCTCCACCGCTCGCAAGCCGACGGCAAAGAAGCCCGCGCCGCGTGCCGCGTCCAAGACGACGGCGGCCCGCTCCCGGACCGCGAAGATGAGCTCCCCGGCGCCGTCCACGAGCGCCTGACTCGATGCCCCGACGGCGCCTCGACGCCGAACTGGTCCGCCGGGGCCTTGCAGGGAGCGCCCGGGAGGCCGCCGCCGCCGTGTCCGCCGGATCGGTGACCGTCCGCGGGGGCCCGGCCACCAATCCGGCTGCGCTCGTGTCGTCGGACGATGCCGTGCATCGCGCCGAGGCGGGCCGCCGGTTCGTCTCTCGCGGTGGCGACAAGCTCTCGTCCGCGCTGGCCGAGTTCGGCGTCGACGCCCGTGGCCGCCGGGCCCTCGACGCCGGTGCATCGACGGGAGGGTTCACCGACTGCCTGCTCCGGGAGGGAGCGGCCGGTGTGATCGCGGTGGACGTGGGCTACGGACAGCTGGCGTGGTCGCTCCGCACGGACCCCCGCGTGGTGGTGCGGGAGCGGACGAACGTGCGGCACATGCAGCGCTCGGCCCTGCCCTTCGTGCCCGACCTGGTGGTGGCCGATCTCTCGTTCGTCTCGCTGGCAGGGCTGGTGCCGCACCTGGTCTCGCTCGCCTCGGAGGCGGCGGACCTAGTGCTCCTTGTGAAGCCCCAGTTCGAGGCGCCCGCCGGCGCGGTGCCGGCCGGCGGGGTGGTCCGCGATCCGCAGGTCCGCCGACGGGCAATCCAGCGCGTGGCGACCGCATGCGACGCGGCCGGCGCCGGCACCATCGCGGTCGTGACCTCGCCGATCGCGGGCAGCGCCGGCAATGTGGAGTACCTGCTGCATGCACGGCTGGGGGCCGCAGCGGGTACGGAAGCGGTGCTGAAGTCCGTGGATGTCGGGCCGGCTGGGGCGGACGCATGAAGCGGGTGGCGTTGGTCGTGCACGAGGGGCGTGAGGCGGCCGTGGCCGCCGCCGCGGATATCGCCTCGATGTTGGCCGCCGAGGGGTTGGAGACGTGCCGGGCCCGCGAAGGCGAGACCTCTCCGGCGGCGGACCTCGTCGTCTCGGTGGGCGGCGACGGGACGTTCCTGCGAGCCGCCCATGTGGCCGCCCTCCTGGACGCGCCGGTACTGGGCGTGAAGGTCGGCCGGGTGGGGTTCCTGACGGAGGTTGGGCCCGACGACGCCGCGTCGCTCCTCCGGGCGGTGCTGAGCGGTCGCGCGCGGATCGAGGAGCGCCTGGCCGTGACGGCTGAATCCGAGGGGGGCCCCGCCATCGACCCGCAGTGGGCGCTGAACGAGATCATGATCGAGAAGCGGGCGCGACACCGCCTGGTGCGGCTGGCGGTGTGGGTGGACGGCGCGTACGTGACGACCTTCTCCGCCGATGGCGTGATCGTGGCGACCCCCACCGGCTCCACCGCGTACTCCTTCTCCGCACGGGGACCGATCGTGACGCCCTCCGTCGACTGCCTGGTGCTCACGCCGGTGGCTGCACACATGGTGTTCGACCGGTCGTTCGTGCTGGATGCGAGGCAGAGGGTGGCGCTGGAGGTCGTTGGGGACGAACCCGGTCTGCTGTCGGCCGACGGCCGGGAGAGCCTGGAGCTTCCCGTGGGCTCCCGGATCCGCATCCGTGCCTCGTCTCGACCCTCCCGGCTCGTCCGTCGGGACGACGCACCGGGGTTCCTCAGCCGTGTGCGGGACAAGTTCGGCCTCCCGGGGGAGCCGGATGTCGGCACCCCCCGCTAGGCTCCGCGGCATGCTCCGGGAGCTCCATATCAGCGGCCTCGGCGTCATCGAGGACCTGGATCTGGAGTTCCACGCGGGGCTGAACGTCCTGACGGGCGAGACGGGCGCAGGCAAGACCATGGTGACGGTCGGCCTCATGCTGGCGCTCGGGGGCCGTGCCACCGCCACGTTGGTGCGCACGGGAGCCGGCGCCGCGCGCGTGCAGGCACGGTTCGATGCCGGGCGGGAGGCCGACGAGTGGGCGGAGGACGGCGAGGTCATCCTCGCGCGATCGGTGACCGCCGAGGGGCGGGGGTCCGCCCGCATCGGGGGCCAGATCGCCACCGCGTCGGCCCTCGGCGCGTTGGGCGCGAACCTGGTCGAGGTGCACGGGCAGCACGGCGCGCAGCGTCTGCTCTCGGCAACCACGCAGACGGCCTTCTGCGACCGTTTCGCCGGTGAGCCGCAGATGGCTGCTCTCGCCGAGTATCGGGATTCCTTCGAGCGACTTCGCGGCGTGCAGCAGGGGATCGCCGAGCTGACCGTGGCCGCACGCGACCGCGAGCGCGAGCTGGACCTGCTGGCCTATCAGGTCCAGGAGATCGAGAGCGTCGCACCGCTCCCGGGGGAGCGCGACGTGCTGGCGGCCGAGGAGGGCCGGCTGGCACACGTCGAGCGGCTGCTGGCCCGCGCAGGTGAGGCCGCGGCCGCGCTCGGCGAGGATGGGGTCGCCGACGGGTCGGCGGCCGCGGCCGCGGCCCTGGCCGACGCGGCCTCGCTCGACGCCGGAGCTGCCGAGCTGAGCGCCCGTGCGGCCGCCCTGGCCGCCGACGCCGCTGAGCTCGCGCGCGACGTGCGCGATTATCGTGAGTCCCTGGAGGCAGACCCCGCTCGCCTCGACCAGGTACGGGAGCGGGTCCACGCCCTGGCGGCGCTCGAGAAGAAGTACGGCGCCACCGAGGAGGAGGTCCTGCGCTTCCTCGCCGATGCGCGCGACCGCCTCACGATCTTGGCCGGAGCCGACGACCATCGAGAGGCGCTCATCGCCGAGGCGGCTGCCCTGTCGGCGACGACGCAGGAGCGGGCGATGGCCCTCACGGCTGGCCGCGTCGCCGCCGCGCCCGTGCTGGCCGCCGCGCTCCAGGCCGAACTGGTGGAGCTCGGGATGGAGGGCGCGGACGTCCGCGTCGACCTCGTGCCCCTCGACGTGCAGGGACCCGCCGGCGCGGAGCGGATCGAGGTGCGGCTAGCCGGCGCGGCCGGACAGGAACCCCTGCCGCTGGGCGCGGCCGCCTCCGGCGGGGAGCTCTCGCGCACCATGCTGGCCTGCCGCAGCGTGCTGGCCGACCTCGACTCGGTTCCCACCCTCGTCTTCGATGAGGTCGATGCGGGTATCGGGGGTGCGGCGGGGCTCGCCGTCGGCCGCCGCCTCGCCCGCCTCGCGCAGGACCGTCAGGTCGTGGTGGTCACTCACCTCCCGCAGATCGCGTGCTTTGCCGATCGTCAGTTCCGCATCACGAAGGACGGCGGGACCGCCACCGTCCGACTCCTCGACGAGAAGGAGCGGGTCGAGGAGCTCGCACGCATGCTTGCGGGTCTCCCCGGCAGCGATGGGGCATCCTCCCACGCAGAGGAGCTGTTGCAGGAGGCACGCCGCCTGAAGGCCGGCCTCGTGGGGGCGGGCCGTTGACCCTCGGATCCCTCCCACGCGCCGCGCGGCACGGTACCGGGACGGTCCGTTAGGCTCTCTCGCAGTAGATCGCGCCCGCCGCACCAGGAGGGCACGCGGCTCACGCCCGGAGGTCCCGCCACGTCCGACACCACACCCAGGACCGGTCGCCTGCACAGCCTCCTGCGTCGCCGGCCGCAGGAGGGTGTCGCACGTGTCGACCGACGAACGAAGGATCTCATCGCCCGCCTCCGTCCGGGTGACGTCGCGGTGATCGACCACGAGGACATCGACCGCGTGGCGGCCGAGGCGCTGGTGAGCATCGCGGTGAGCGCCGTCGTCAACGCCTCTGCGTCGATCAGCGGCCGATATCCGAACCTCGGCCCTCTGATCCTTGCGCAGGCCGGCGTACCCCTGGTCGACACCGTGGGTCCGCTGCTCCTGGAGAAGGTCCGCGAGGGCGATCGACTTCGGCTCGACGGCGACCGGATCTACGTCGGCGAGCGGTTGGCGGCCGTGGGACTGCGGCAGAGCACCGACTCGATCTTGCGCGCCATGGACGCGGCGAAGGGGTCGCTCGACGAGCGCTTCGAGAGCTTCGCAGCAAACACGCTGGAGTACATGCACCAGGAGCGCGATCTCCTGTTCGGCGGTGCCGGATTGCCGGAGCTCGACCACGACCTGGACGGACGGCCCGTGCTCGTGGTCGTGCGCGGCTACGACTATCGCGAGGACCTGGCTGCCCTGCGTGGATATATCCGTGACATCCGCCCGGTGCTGGTGGGCGTGGACGGTGGGGCCGACGCACTGCTGGACGAGGGGTACAGGCCCGACCTCATCATCGGCGACATGGACAGCGTGTCTGACCGCGCCCTGCTGCTGGGCCGACCTCGTCGCGGTTCGCGTCGGCCGACGGAGCTGATCCTGCACGCCTACTCGGACGGACGGGCGCCCGGACGGGAGCGACTCGAGGCGCTCGGGGTCCCGTACAAGCCGGTGAAGGCCGTGGGGACAAGCGAGGACCTGGCCTTCCTGCTGGCGCATGAGCGCCGCGCCGAGCTGATCGTGGCGGTGGGCACGCATGGGAACCTGCGGGAGTTCCTGGACAAGGGCCGCGACGGCATGTCCAGCACCTTCCTGGTGCGCCTGCGGGTCGGGGAGATCCTGATGGATGCCAAGGGCGTCTCCCGGGTGTACGGCGGCCGGACCTTCCGGGCCCGCGACGCCCTCCTGCTGGTGGGGTCCGCGCTATTCGCCATGTTGGTGGTGGTGCTCATCTCGCCGCCCCTTCGCCTCTACTTCGATCAACTCTTCGAGCAGGTGCGCCAGGCTCTGTTCGACCTCAAGGAGGTCGTGTGATCTCCTGGCGCTACCACCTGGTCTCGATCGTCGCCGTGTTCCTAGCCCTGGGACTGGGCATCCTGGTGGGAACGACGGTGCTGAACGACAGCCTGGTGAACAGCCTGCGGACCCGCACCGAGACGCTGCAGGGACAGACGTCCGATCTGCGCGACCAGCTGGACGCGGCGGTCCAGCGATCGGCCGGCATGGACCGTTTCGCCGCGGACGTGCAGCCGTTCCTCCTCGCCGGGCGTCTCCTCGGTCAGCCGCTCGTGGTGGTGACCGTCGACGGCGCCGACGGCGGCGCCCTGGATGAGACGGCGGCGGTGCTCGACCGATCCGGGGCCAGACTGATCACCACCATCACGCTGCAGCCGGCGATCGTCCCCGACGGGGAGGCGACCGGGCAGGATCTGGCCAGGCTCCTTGGCCTGCCGGCCGACACGTCGCCCGAGGACCTCATGACCGCCACGGCGGACGCATTGGCGGAACGTCTGGCCCAGTCTCCGCCGCGTGCGGCCACCGGCGACGACCTGCTCGGTCAACTCCTGAGTAGTGGGTTCGTGGTCGCCCCGGGGCTGTCCGACGCGGATCTCGCGTCGGTGGGGGGGCCGGGCCAGGTGATCGTGGTCATCGGCGGCGCCTCTGCCGCTTCGAAGCCCGCCACCGCGGGCCTCCTGACGCCGCTCGTCGCCGACCTGGTCGATCGCCAGATGACGACGGTTGCGGCTGAGGCGTCCGACCGCACGTCCACCTTCGTGTCGTCGCTCACCGATACGGTGGGTTCGGCCGCCCTGGTGACGGTGGACGGGCTCGACCAGCCGATCGGCGGATCGGCGCTGGTGTTGGGGATCGCTCGGTCGCTCGAGACGGGCGAGGGAGGGGCGTTCGGCGTCGGAGACCAATCCTCACAGACGTTGCCCGACCCCCCCGCGTGAACGGCCGCAGGGTGGTCGCCGTCGTCCCCGCACACGACGAGGGCGATCGGATCGGGGACACGGTGCAGGCGCTCCGTGGGCTGCCGGGGGTGAGCGAGGTGGTGGTGGTGGACGACGGCTCCCGTGACGATACGTCGCTCGCCGCCCTGGCTGCCGGCGCGACCGTCCTCCGGATCCGCAGGCGTCTGGGGAAGGGAGCCGCGGTGGAGGGAGCGTTGGCGAGGATCTCGCCGGCCGATGTCTGGCTGCTCGCCGACGCCGATCTCGCCGGGAGTGCGGCGGCGTTGGCTCCCGTCCTGGAGGAGGTGCTGGAGGGGAGAGCGGATCTGGCGGTGGCGAAGTTCCCTCCGCAGTCCGGCGGCGGGGTGGGTGCCGTCAAGCGCTTCGCCGCCGGGGCGATCCGTGTCCTCAGCGGATTCCGGGCAACGCAGCCCCTATCCGGGCAACGCGCCCTCACGGCCGCGGCGCTGCACGCCTGTCGACCCCTGGCACAGGGGTTCGGCATGGAGACCGCCATGACGATCGACGCTGCGCGCGCCGAGCTGCGCATCCGGGAGGTCGCCGCACCGGGACTCGCGCACCGCGTGACCCACCGAGACTTGCGAGGCTTCGTGCACCGTGGGCGCCAGGGCGTGGACATCCTGCGCGCGGTCGCCGCCCGGGCGCTCCGGCGGCGGGCCTCGTGATCTCCCGGCTCACCGTACGGAACCATCGGGGGCGGGAGGTGCCGGCGATCCTGGGGTTCCTGCTGGCGGCCGGCGGCATGGTGGGTACGGCCTGGGTGGCGGCCGCGGCCCACGTGGCCGACGCCGGGTGGATCGCCCTGGCCGGTGCAGGCCTGATCCTGGCCGCCGGATCCGTGGACGATCTCGCTCGGGGAGGGCCGCGCGGACTGCGAGGTCACCTACACGCCCTCGCGGAGGGCCGCCTCACCACCGGGATCGTGAAGGTGTGCACGATCGCGGCGGTCTCGGTCGTGACCGTCGCATCTGCGCCCGTGCGCCCGGGGCTCGTGCGGGTCGCGGGGGTGGTGCTGCTGGCCGCCGCCACCAACCTCTGGAACGGTTTTGACGTCCGGCCCACGAGGGCCGTGAAGTTCGGGTACCTCGCCGCGCCGGCCGTCGTCGCCTGCAACTGGTCGGTGGCGCCGTTCGTCCCCGGGGTGTTCCTGGCCTCCCTCGTTGTGCTGCCGTGGGATGCGGGCGAACAGGCGATGCTGGGGGACGCCGGCGCGAACCTGCTGGGCTTCACCGTGGGCGTCGCGCTGTACGGGAGCCTCTCCGACGGCCTCGTCGCCCTCGCCGCGGCGGGGGGCGTCGCGCTGAACATCCTGGCGGAGACCGTCACGCTGTCGCGCGTGATCGAGGCCGTCCCTCCGCTCCGCTGGTTCGACCGCGTGGGGACGCGCGCGTGAGATCCGTTCGCCGATCCGAGGCCATCGGCATCTTTCCCCGGCGGGCTGACGGGTCTGTCGCACCCCTCTGCTAGAGTCGCATCCCGTGGTGAAAGAGTCGAAGTTCATCTTCGTCACGGGTGGTGTCGCCTCCGGTCTGGGCAAGGGCATCACCACCGCCTCCCTCGGCCGCCTCTTCAAATCCCGCGGGTTGCACGTCGTCCTCCAGAAGCTCGATCCGTACGTGAACGTCGACCCGGGCACCATGAATCCGTTCGAGCACGGCGAGGTGTTCGTGCTGGACGACGGCGCCGAGACGGATCTGGATCTGGGCCACTACGAGCGGTTCATCGACGAGAACCTGCACCGCGGTTCCAACTTCACCACCGGCGCGGTGTACAGCTCGGTCATCGCGAAGGAACGTCGGGGCGACTACCTGGGCCGGACCGTGCAGGTGATCCCGCACATCACCGACGAGATCAAGGAGCGCGTGCGTTCCCTGGCGGAGGCCGAGAGCGCCGACCTCCTCGTGGTCGAGATCGGCGGCACGGTCGGCGACATCGAATCGCTGCCGTTCCTGGAGGCCGTCCGTCAGCTGCGGAACGAGGTGGGCCGCGACAACTGCGCGTTCGTGCACGTCTCCCTGATGCCATTCATCGGGCCCTCCGGGGAGCTGAAGACCAAGCCCACACAGCACTCCGTGAAAGAGCTGCGGTCGCTGGGCCTCCAGCCCGACGTGATCGTGTGCCGGAGCGACCGCCCGATCGGCTACAACCTGAAGGAGAAGATCTCGCTGCTGTGCGACGTGCCCATCAGCGGGGTGATCAGCGCCGTGGACGCGGCCTCCATCTACAAGGTGCCACTGGTGCTGCGCCGCGAAGGGCTCGACGACGAGCTCGCCCGTCACCTCCGTCTCGACGCGGAGCCGGATCTCTCCGAGTGGGAGGCCCTGGTCGAACGGATCGACGCCGCTACCGACCCGATCACCGTGGCGGTGGTCGGCAAGTACGTGAACCTGCGCGACGCGTACCTCAGCGTGATGGAGGCCCTGAAGCACGGCGGGTTCCGCCACGGCGCCGACGTGCGGATCGAGTGGGTGACCTCCGACGATCTGGGCGGGACCGCGACGGCTGCGGCGCTGGCCGACGCCGACGGCATCCTGATCCCGGGCGGCTTCGGCGTGCGAGGCGTCGAGGGAAAGATCGCGGCCATCCGCCATGCTCGCGAGCACCGGATCCCCTTCCTGGGGATCTGCTTGGGTCTGCAGTGCGCGGTGATCGAGTTCGCCCGCAACGTCTGCGGCCTCCAGGGCGCGAACTCGAGCGAGTTCGATCCGCTCTCACCCCATCCGGTCATCGACCTGCTCCCCGAACAGAAGAACGTCACCGACCTGGGGGCCTCCATGCGGCTGGGGTCCTGGCCCGCGCACCTGGTCGGGGGCACCCGTGCGGCTGCCGCCTACGGCGAGGAGGTCGTCTACGAGCGGCACCGCCACCGCTGGGAGGTGAACCCCGCCTATCACGACGCGTTGCGAGAGGGTGGGATGGTCTTCTCAGGCATGGACAAGACCGGGCGGCTGGCCGAGATCGTCGAGCTTCCCGACCATCCGTTCTTCGTGGCCGGCCAGTTCCACCCGGAGCTGCGGAGCCGTCCGACGAACCCGCACCCTCTGTTCCGCGACTTCGTCGGTGCCGCCCAGGCGTACCGGCACGCGCGCGATGCCGAGCCGGCCTCGCGCGTCGTCGCCGCGAGCTAGCGCCGCGCATGGAGCCCGACTCCGTTCAGCCCGCGTATCGCGGCTCCTTCCTGCGCGTGGACCGCGAGACCTGGCCCGGCCTCGAGGCGCCGCAGGAGGTCGTGCACCACCCCGGCGCAGCGGGCGTGCTGCCCGTGACCCCCGGCGGCGAGGTCCTCCTGGTGCGGCAGTTCCGGCCCGCGATCCGCGACTCGCTCACGGAGATCCCCGCCGGCGTGCTGGACGTCGAGGGCGAGGACCCACTCACCTGCGCGGCGCGCGAGCTCTTCGAGGAGACGGGGTATCGCCATCAGGCGATCGAGTTCCTCGGCGGCATGTACCCGGCGGCCGGCTTCAGCGACGAGTACATCCATCTGTTCGTCGCCCGCACGGCCGCGGCCTCCGAGGCCGATCCCGAGCAGGGCATCACCCTCCTACGGCGTCCGTTGCACGAGATGGTCGCGGCCGCCGGCGCCGGCCGGATCCGGGACGCGAAGACGGCGCTCGCACTGCTGCTGGTCGCCCGTCGCCCGAGCCTCGTGTAGGTCCGCCCGCCCTCGATGTGTGCCTGCCCGCGCCTCGGACCACGGGGATCCCGCGGGCCATGCTCGGCACCGCGGTCGCGGGTAGGCTTCCCCGCAGTCGGACAGGAGGCGCCTCGGTGATCATCGGCATCCCCAAGGAAGTGAAGGACAACGAGTACCGGGTGGCGGCCACGCCCGAGGGCGTTCGCGAGCTCGTACGGGCCGGCCACGACGTCGTGGTGGAGACCGCCGCCGGCGATGGCTCTGCCCTTCCCGACCCGCTCTTCGCCGCTGCCGGTGCCCGGATCGCACCCGATGCGGATGCGGTGTTCACGGCGGCCGACATGATCGTGAAGGTAAAGGAGCCGCAGCCCACGGAGTACGAGCGGTTCCGCGACGGGCAGGTGCTGTTCACGTACCTGCACCTGGCCGCCGACGAGACGCTCACTCGGTTCCTGGTCGAGCGCCGGATCGCCGCCGTCGCCTACGAGACCGTGCAGACCCACGACGGCCGGCTGCCCTTGCTGGCGCCCATGAGCGAGATCGCCGGGCGGATGGCGCCCCATGCGGGCGCGACGAACCTCGAACGTCCCAAGGGGGGCCGCGGCGTCTTGATGGGCGGCGCGTCCGGGGTGTCGCCCGCGCGGGTGGTCGTGCTGGGAGCCGGCATGGCGGGCACCAACGCCGCGTGGATCGCCGCCGGGATGGAGGCGCAGGTCACGATCGTGGACAGGGATGTGGATCGGCTCCGATTCGTCGATCAGGTGCAGAGCGGGCGCATCCAGACGGTGATGTCCTCGTCGCTGGCGATCGAGCGGCTCGTCGTGGAGGCGGACCTCGTGGTGGGGGCCGTGCTGGTGCCCGGCGCGAAGGCGCCACACCTGGTGAGCGAGGAGGTCGTGTCAAAGATGCAGCCGGGTGCCGTCCTGGTGGACATCTCGATCGATCAAGGTGGGTGCTTCGAGACCTCCCACGTCACCACGCACTCCGATCCCACCTACGTGTCGCACGGCATCGTCCATTACTGCGTCGGGAACATGCCGGGCGCGGTGCCGCGCACCTCCACCTACGCCCTCACCAACGTGACCCTGCCCTACGTCGCCGCCATCGCGTCCCACGGGCTGGAGGAGGCCGTCGGCGCCGACGCCGCCCTGGCGCTCGGCGTCAACGTGTACGACGGCCACGTGACGAACCCCGGTGTCGCCCAGGCCCACCAGCTACCGTTGACCCCGCTCGCAGAGCTCGTGCCGGGGCCCGGCTGACGAAAGTGCCCGTGCCCGCCACCATCCCCGTGCGCAGGGACGCGGATCGCTTCCTCGATCATCTCGCCGTGGAGCGAGGCCTGTCGAAGAACACGCTGGAGGCCTACCGCCGGGACCTGCGCCGGTACCTCGCGTTCCTGGCGTCCTGGGGGATCGAGGACGTCCCCGCGGTGACCGACGAGGCGGTCGGCGCCTACGTGGTGCAGCTCTCGTCCTCCACCCATGACGACGGTCTCCTCTACCGCCCCGCGTCGATGGCGCGCATGCTCTCCTCGGTACGATCCTTCCACCGGTTCGAGATGCGGGAGGGCGTGACCGACCGCGATCCCACCGTCGGCGTCGCGCCACCGCGACCCGCGCGTTCGCTGCCGCGTCCGCTGGCGATCGACGAGGTGGCGAGCCTCGTGGAGGCGCCCGCCGCCGGGGAGCCCGTGGGGCTGCGGGACCGCGCGATCCTGGAGATGCTGTACGGGGCGGGTCTGCGGATCTCGGAGCTCACCGGCCTCGACGTGGACGACGTGGACCTCGAGGAGGGGAGCGTCCGGGTCCTGGGCAAGGGCGGGAAGGAGCGCGACGTGCCGGTAGGGCGCTACGCGCGCGAGGCGGTCACCGCCTACCTCACGGGCGCCAGGCCGGGCTTCGCCACCGCCCGAAGCCGTTCGGCCCTGTTCTTGAACCAACGTGGGGGGCGCCTCACGCGCCAGGGCATCTCGCAGCTGCTGCAGCGCCACGTCAAGGCGGCAGGGATCCGGCGTCGCGTGACGCCCCACACCCTGCGACACTCATTCGCGACTCATCTCCTGGAGGGCGGTGCCGACGTGCGGGTGGTGCAGGAGTTGCTGGGACATGCGAGCGTCGCCACGACGCAGATCTACACCCTGGTCACCCAGGACCATCTGCGCGAGGTGTACTACTCCGCGCATCCGCGCGCCCGGCGAGCAGCGGGGGACAGGGTCGGGTGAGCGATCCCCCGGTGAGCCGCATCGCGGTGGTGGTCTGCGACTCCTGGGGGGTCGGCGGAGCGCCCGATGCGGCGGCGTACGGCGATCTGGGCTCCGACACGCTTGCGCACACTGCCGGGGCCGTCGGCGGCCTCACGGCGCCGAACCTGGAGGCCCTCGGCCTGGGACGTCTGACCACGATCCCCGGCATCGCTGCGCGGTCCGACCCGGGCACCGCCCACGGCTGGGCGACGGAGGTGAGCGCCGGCAAGGATACGACCACGGGGCACTGGGAGATGATGGGCATCCGCCTCGACCGCCCCTTCCCCTTGTACCCCAACGGGTTTCCGGCCGAGGTGATCGAGCCGTTCGTGGCAGCGGTCGGTCGTGAGATCCTCGGGAACGTTCCTGCCAGCGGCACCGAGATCATCGAGGCGCTCGGCGAGGAGCACCTGCGTACCGGCAAGCCCATCGTGTACACGAGCGGGGACTCCGTGTTCCAGGTCGCGTGCCACAAGCGGGTGGTGGACCTGCAGACGCTCTATGAGTGGTGCCGGACGGCACGGCGGATCCTCACCGGCGACCATGAGGTGGGACGCGTGATCGCGCGGCCGTTCGAGGGGGAGTCCGGCGCGTTCGTCCGGAGCCCCGAGCGGCGCGACTTCTCCGTGCCGCCGCCGGGGCCGACGGTGCTGGACCATCTGGCGGAGGCGGGCGTGGCGGTCTACGGGGTGGGGAAGATCCAGGACATCTTCTGCGGGCAGGGCATCACGGAGGGTCGCTACAGCAGCAGCAACGACCACGGTGTCGATCTGACGCTGGAGTACCTCCGCCGGCCCGGCCCGACGATGGTCTTCGCGAACCTGGTCGACTTCGACTCGAAGTACGGCCATCGCAACGATCCGGCAGGCTATGCGGCGGCGATCGAGGCGTTCGACCTGCGCCTCCCGGATCTGCTCGGCGCCCTGGACGGAGGCCTGCTCTTCATCACCGGGGACCACGGCTGCGACCCCACCACCTCCCCGACCGACCACTCGCGCGAGCGAACCCCGCTGCTGGTCGGCGGGCTGGAGGGCGGCCCCCATGCGATCGGCGTCCGCGAGGGGTTCGGCGATCTGGGCGCCACCGTCACCCATCTCCTGGGCGTGGAGGTCGAGGGTCTCCACGGGGTGAGCTTCGCCTCCGAGCTCGGCTTCGTCGATGGATGAGCGATGAGAGGTGTGGAGCTGAGGTCGAGGGTGGATGTACAGTCCATCGAAGGTGAGCCGAGGTTCGTGCCACACCCTCAACCTGAAGAGTACAGCCGGGGGAAGCCCCAGGTCAGAGGGGGCGCACCGTCCTGATGATAGCCGATGATCCTCGCCGGACGGTCGCGGCGAAACGTGATGGGAGGTCCCTATCTGCGGCTGAGGTACGCTCCTTCATCGAGGGTTCCACCGGTGGAGAGGTGGCCGACGTCCTCGCCGCCGCCTTCCTCATGGCCTGCTTCATCCGGGGCCTGAACGAGACCGAGACGCTTGAGCTGACCCGGGCCATGGTGGATTCCGGGCAGCGAGTCGATCTGACGGGCCTGGGGGCACCCACCGTGGACAAGCACTCCACCGGGGGCGTCGCCGACGGTGTGACGTTGGTCTTCGCGCCACTCGGCGCGGCATTGGGGCTCGCGGTCGCGAAGCTCTCCGGCCGTGGCCTGGGGCACACCGGCGGCACCCTGGACAAGCTGGAGTCCATCCCGGGCTTTCGGACGGCGCTCGAGCCCGACGAGCTTCGGACGCAGGTCGACCGGATCGGCTGCGCCGTCGCCGCACAGTCGACGAACCTCGTGCCCGCCGATGGCAAGCTGTACGCCCTGCGGGACGCGACCGCCACGGTCGAGTCCATCCCGCTCATCGCGGCCAGCGTGATGTCGAAGAAGCTCGCGGTGCAGACCGACCTGATCGTCCTCGACGTGAAGGCCGGGTCCGGAGCGTTCATGAAGACGCCCGCAGCGGCGACCGAGCTCGCGGAGGCCTGTCGGGCGCTCGCTCGGGGCTGGGACCGGCCGTGCATCGCCCACGTCACGGACATGTCGCAACCGCTCGGCGACGCAGTGGGCAACGCCCTCGACGTGGAGGAGGCGATCGGCCTCCTGCGCGGCGAGCGGCGAGGGCGTCTGCGGGAACTCACCGTGCGTCTCGCAGGCGACGCCCTTGCCCGTCTGGAGGGTGTGGATCCCGCCGAGGCCGCCGCTCGCGCGGCGCGTGCACTTGACGACGGGAGCGCCCTGGAGCGGTTCCGCCTGATGGTCGAGGCGCAGGGCGGTGATCCGAATGTCGTGGACGATCCGCAGGGGGTCCTGCCACGGGCACCCGTGCTCGAGCCGATCGTGTGCGCCGGCTCCGGAACGCTCGCCGCCGTCGACGCGGAGGCGATCGGGCGCGCCAGCGCCGCCCTGGGCGCGGGCCGGATCAGCAAGGGCGACCCGATCGACCCCGCCGTGGGTATCGTGTGCACGCCGAAGATCGGCGATCGTCTGGAGGCCGGGGCGCCGGTGGGGACGGTCCACGCGCGGAGCCGGCAGGCCGCACGTGAAGGCTCGGCGGCTGTGCTGGCCTCGTTCACGCTCGTCGAGGGCCCGGTGCCACCGCCACCGCTCGTCTACGCGGATCTGGGGTGAGGAACGAGGTGCTGGCCACGTTCACGGCGCTCAACGTGCGGTACGCGGGCTACCTGCTGGTGTCCCTGGTGGTCGGGATGATCGCTCGGGAGTATGCGCGCGCGTTCGTGACCGCCAGGCTCGGTGACCCCACCCCCCGGTTGTGGGGGCGCCTGTCGATGCACCCCCGGCAGTGGTTCGACCCCTTCGGCAGCGGCATCCTGCCGGCGCTGATCCTGATCCTGTGGGCCTCGGCGAGTCCCTTCCTACCACCGCCGTTCGCGTACGGGAAGCCGGCTGCGCTCGATCCGAACTACCTGCGTCGACGGGAGCGCGACGTGGTGGTGGCTTCGTTGGCCGGGCCGGTCGCCAACCTGATCCTGGGCACCCTGGGCGGCCTCATGCTGCACGTGGGGCTGGCGGGCGACGCGCTGCTGGCCGTCGCTGCCTTCGTGTTCACCAACATCTCGCTGTTCGTGTTCCACCTGATGCCGATCCCCGGGTTGGACGGCGCGAGGATCCTGGCTCACTTCCTCCCGCCGCGCGCCAGGACCGTGTACGCCAACCTCGACCAGTACCTCGTGCTGTTCGTGCTGGTGGTCTTCTTCCTGCTGCCGGGACCGATGCTGTTGATCGTCGACGGCCTCACCAACGCGGTGTGCGGCGTTGTGGCCGGCGGCGCCTGCCGCTGAGGGCCTGCGGCGTCGGCTCCCGGCCGGGGCGAGGGGCCGCGTTATCATCCCCGGCATCGTGAGCGTCGAGACCCCCGCATCCGCCGTTGCCACCGTCGATCGCACCGAACGCGTCCTCACCGGCTTCCGGCCCACCGGCCCACTGCACCTCGGCCACTGGGCCGGCAACGTCGAGAACCTGCTGCGCCTGCAGGACGAGCGGGACACCTTCGTGTTCATCGCCGACTGGCACATGCTCACCACGCACTACGACCGCACCGACGAGCTGCCGGGCTTCACCCGCGACATCGCGCTGGACCTCTTGGCGGCGGGGCTCGATCCCGGGAAGGTCACGTTGTATCGGCAGTCGGACCTTCCCGAGGTCGCGGAGATGGCGCTGCTGCTGGGGATGGTGACACCGCTCGGTTGGCTCGAACGCGTCCCCAGCTACAAGGAGCGCCTGCGCGACATGACCGAACGGGAGTCCTCCACCTTCGGGTTCCTCGGCTACCCGGTGTTGCAGACGGTGGACATCACCATCGTCGGCGGTCGACTGGTGCCGGTGGGGGAGGACCAGGTGGCGCATCTGGAGCTCTCCCGTGAGATCGTGCGTCGCTTCAACCGTCTGTACGGCGAGGTCCTCGTGGAACCACAGCCGCTCCTGTCGGCGGCGCCGCTGATCCCGGGCTCCGACGGCCGCAAGATGTCGAAGAGCTTCGATAACGCGATCGGCATCCGCGACGAACCCGACGAGATCCGCGCGAAGGTCCGCACGTTCGTCACCGATCCGCAGAAGGTGCGCAGGGGCGATCCGGGGCGTCCCGAGATCTGTCCGGTGTTCGCGCTGCACAAGACGTTCTCACCCGACATCGTGGACTGGACGCAGGAGCACTGCCGCACGGGAGAGCTCGGATGCGTGGACTGCAAGTCGAACCTCGCCGACCGCCTGATCGAGCGGTTCCGCCCTTTCCGCGAGCGGCGGGCGGAGCTGGCCGCCGACCCCCGAACCGTGGAGACCGTGCTCGCCGAGGGAGCCGAGAAGGTTCGGCCCGTCGTGGCGCAGACGCTGGCGGCGGTCCGGGCCGCCATGCACTTCACATGAACGGCCGGGCGGCCGTGCCGGGCGAGTTCGCCGTGGAGGTTCCCGTCTTCAGCGGGCCCTTCCGGCTGTTGGCAGATCTGATCCTCGAGCAGAAGGTGGATGTATGCGACGTCCCCGTCGCCACCGTCACCGATGGGTTCCTGGCGTACTCGAAGGATGCGGATCGGTGGAACCTGGAGGAGGCCACGTGGTTCCTCGCCGTGTGCGCCGCCCTGCTCGAGCTGAAGGTGGGCAGGCTGATGCCGCGCCCCCAGACTCCCGACGAGGACGACATCCTCGGCGGATCGCCGGACCTCGCCTACGCGCGCTCCATCGAGCTAACCGCCTTCCGTCGTGTCGCGGTCGACCTGTCCCGTCGCCTGGAGATCGAGGCGGGTTTCTTCGCGCGGGACGTAGGGCCGGGACCGGAGTTCTCTCACCTGTATCCCGACGTGGTGGCCACCCTGGAGCCGCCGCAGCTCGCCGCGCTGGCCGCCGCGCTGCTCCGTCCGCCCCCGATGGTGGATCTGTCCCACGTCACGCCGATCCGGTTCACGGTTGCAGAACAGATGTCGGTCGTGCAGGAGCGGATGTCGGGGTTCGGGCGTGCCGCCTCCTTCCGCCGCCTCGTGGAGGACTGCGAGGACAGGATCCATGTCGTCGTGCGGTTCCTCGCCCTGCTGGAGCTGTACCGTGACGGCAAGGTCGACCTGTCACAGGGTCAGACGTTCGGAGAGATCGAGATCGAGTGGAGAGGGTGAACCCCCGGTGACCGACGTTTCCGAGGACGTCCAGGCGCTCCGGGCGCTGGAGGCACTGTTCTTCGTGTCCGACGAACCGCTCACCACTGCGGTGCTGGCGCAGGCGCTCGACGTCGACCGGCGCCGCGTGGACGATCTGTGCGCGCTCCTGCAGGCTCGGCTCGACGAGCGGAGCTCCGGACTGGTGCTGCGCGACATCGCCGGCGGATGGCGTCTGTACTCCCATCCCGACGCGGCCGAGGTGGTGGAGCAGTTCGTGCTCTCCTCCCGACAGGCGCGACTGACGAAGGCGGCCCTGGAGACGCTGGCGATCATCGCGTACAAGCAGCCCGTGACGCGCCATCAGATCTCGGCCATCCGGGGGGTGAACTCCGACGGCGTGCTTCGGGCCCTGCAGGATCGCGGCCTCGTCGCCGAGACGGGTCGCGAGCAGGGGCCGGGACGCCCGATGCTGTACGGCACCTCCCCGGAGTTCCTCGAGCGCCTGGGCCTGCCGTCGCTGTCCGCCCTGCCGTCGCTCGCACCGCTCCTGGGTGCCGACGTCGCGGAGGACGGCGCTGCCGACGGCCTGGCGGACCCGGTCGACACGGCCCACCCCACCGTGATCCGCGTGGCCGACGAGCCGGCATCCGAGCGCTCGGAGTAGCTGCGCGATGCCCGAGGAGCGCCTCCAGCGCGCCCTCGCCCGAGCCGGGCACGGCTCCCGACGATCCAGCGAGGAGCTCATCGCAGCCGGCCGCGTCACCGTGAACGGACGGGTGGCCACCCTCGGTGACAAGGTCGACACGGCACGCGACACCGTGGCCGTCGATGGGACAACCCTGAACCTCGACCCCAGCATGAGGTACTTCGCCCTGCACAAGCCGGTCGGGGTCGTCACGACCATGGCCGATCCACAGGGGCGGCAGGACCTCAGAGGATTCCTCCCCGCGCAGGGCCCCCGGGTGTTCCCGGTGGGTCGTCTCGATCGCGACTCGGAGGGACTGTTGCTGCTCACGAACGACGGTGAGCTCGCCAACCGACTCCTGCACCCGAGCTTCGGTGTCGAGAAGGAGTACCTCGCCGAGGTGGAGGGCACCCCCAGCGGCCGGCAGCTCGCTCGCGTGCGTCGGGGCGTGGATCTGGAGGACGGCCCGGCCCGCGCGCTGGCGGCGCGGGCGGTGGCCGCCAGCGGTGGCCGTGGGGCGGTGCGCCTCGTGATGGCCGAGGGCCGCAAGCGCGAGGTCCGCCGGCTGCTCGCGGCCGTGGGTCTGCCGGTGACGCGTCTGATCCGGCTGCGTGTCGGCCCGGTCGTGCTGGGTGGTCTCGCCCCGGGGGCCCTGCGCGAGCTCGACCCCGACGAGGTGCGTGGCCTCTCCGAGGCCGCGGCCGGGGGCGACCTGTAGCCTATCGGCATCGCGGGGGAGGTCCCCGGCCGGGAGGACGGTTCGGATGAGGGTTCGTGCCGCCCGTGGAGCCATCGTGGTCGCGCAGGACGACGCCGCGACGGTGCTCGACACCACCGTGCGGCTCCTCTCGGCCATGCTGGAACGCAATGCGGTGCAGACCGAGGACCTCGTCAGCATCCTGTTCACCGCGACGGAGGACCTCCGCTCCGCCTTTCCGGCGGAGGCTGCCCGTCGCATGGGGCTGGGGATGGTGCCGCTCATGTGCGCGAGGGAGATCTCGGTCGACGGATCCATGCCGCGGGTGATCCGGATCCTGCTGCACTTCCACTCGGAGCTCGGTCTGAGCGAGGTGGCGCACGCCTACCTCGAGGGTGCGGAGGGTCTGCGCGATGACCTCGACTAGGGTCGCCGTCCTGGGGACGGGCCTGGTGGGCACCTCGGTGGCCATGGCCGCGGTGCGCGCCGGCGACGACGTCACCGGCTGGGACGAGGACGCCAGGCACGCCGTGCGGGCGGCCGAGCGCGCCGGCTTCCGAGCCGCCGCCTCGCTGCAGGGGGCCGTCCAGGACGCGGAGCTCGTGATCGTGGCCACGCCGATGGCGACGCTGGCCGATGTTGCCGTCCGAGCGCTGGCCGCGGCGCCCGCCGCGGTCGTCACCGACGCCGGGAGCGTGAAGGGCGTGATCCTCGCCGAGGTGGCCCGCAGCGCGCCCCCCGGCGACGCCGGGCGATTCGTCGGCGGCCACCCGATGGGCGGCTCGGAGCGCTCCGGACCCGAGCATGCATCTGCCTCGGTGGTGGACGACATCGTGTGGGTGCTCACGCCCGGGTCCGGCACCGATCCCGATGCCGTGGACCGCCTCGAGGCCTGGGTGCGCTCGATCGGGGCCCGGCCGATCCGGATGGACGCGGCCCGCCATGACCGCCTGGTGGCGTTCGTCAGCCACCTCCCGCAGGTCGCCTCGACCTCGCTGATGGGCCTGGTGGCCGACGAGGAGGCCGGCGAGCCCGAGATCCTGCTGCTGGCCGCGGGGGGCTTCCGGGATCTCACCCGCCTGGCGGCCTCGAACCCCGGCTTGTGGAGCGAGATCCTCCTGTCGAACCGCGACGCGGTCGTGCAGGCGGTCGATCTCTACGTCGACCGGTTGACCCGCCTCCGCGATCTGATCGGCGCCGGAGGGGGCGAAGACGTGCGTGCGACGTTCGCCTCCGCGAAGGCCGCACGCCTCACGCTGGCAGCCAAGCCACAGGTCCGCTCGGGCGTCGCGGTGATCCAGGTCCCGATCCCGGATCGTCCCGGCGCGCTGGCGCAACTGACCGCCGCCCTGGGCGAGAGCCGCGTCAACATCGAGGACCTGCAGATCGTGCACTCGCCCGAGGGCGGTCGGGGAACCGTCCACCTCACCGTGGCGGCCACCGCCGCCGACGTCGCATCAACCACGCTCGCCGTCCACGACTTCGACCCGACGAGGCTGGCGTGAGCGCGCTGCTCGTGGAGCCCGGCACCCGCCTGTCCGGCGTCACCCGGGTCCCCGGTGACAAGTCGATCGCCCACCGCTGGCTGATCCTGGCTACGACCGCGCGCGGGTCCTCCCGTCTGGTCGAGGTTCCGCGCTCCCTCGACGTCCGGTCCACTGCCGCTTGCCTGGCGCAGGTCTCGACGACCGCTCGAGCTGCACTGGAAGGTTGGGCTGGAAACGATCGGGCCGAGCCCGACGGTCACGGTTCCACGTGGAACCGCGGTGATGCCGCACCCCCCGAACGCTCCCTTGAGGTGGAGGGTGGGGGCCACGATTCCCTCACCGCGCCGGCTCGCGAGCTCAACTGCGGGAACTCCGCAACCTCGATGCGGTTGCTCGCCGGTGTCGCCGCCGGCATCGCCGCCAGGAGCATCCTCACCGGCGACGAGAGCCTGCGGAGGCGCCCGATGGAACGGGCGGCCGTTCCCCTCAGAGCGATGGGCGCCGGCGTCGATACGACCGGCGGATGCGCGCCCCTCACCATCCGCGGCGGGGGCCTCCGGGGCATCCTCTATCGCGTGCCGATCGCCAGCGCGCAGGTGAAGAGCTGCGTCCTGCTGGCGGGACTGTTCGCGGAGGGGGTGACGGTGGTGGAGGAGCCAGCGGGGACGCGCGATCACACCGAACGTGCCTTGGCCGCTCTCGGAGGACCGGTGGTCGCCGAGCCGGGCCGCGTCTCGCTACAGCCCTTCCAGCACGTCGGGTTCACCGGGACCGTCCCCGGCGACCTGTCCTCCGCGGCGTTCCTGGTTGCCGCCGCGGCGCTCACCGGCTCGGCCCTCACCATCACCGGCGTCGGCCTCAATCCGTCGCGGACGCGCCTCCTCGAGGTGATGGGGCGCATGGGTGTGCAGACGACCCAGCATGTGGATCACGAGGAGCTCGGAGAGCCGGTGGGCGACCTCGAGGTCGAGGCGTGCGCCGGCCTCATCGGCACGCGGATCGAGGCCGCCGAGCTGCCGCTGGTCATCGACGAGGTGCCGATCCTCGCACTGTTGGCGGCCCATGCCACGGGAGAGACCTGGTTCCTGGGCGCCGCGGAGCTTCGGCTGAAGGAGAGCGACAGGATCGCGGCGCTGGTCGCCGGTGTTCGCGCGCTGGGGGGCCGGGCGCAGGACGAGGGGCCCGACCTCGTGGTCGGGGGCGGCGGTCTCAGCGGCGGTCACGCATCCGGGTCCGGCGACCACAGGATGGCCATGGCGCTCGCGATCGCGGCGCTGGCCGCGCGCGGACCATCGCGGATCGACGGCATCGAGGCCGCCGAGGTGTCCTTCCCCGGCTTCGTGCCCACGCTCCACGGCCTCGGCGCCCGGATCGAGGAGGCATGAGTCCGCCTCGCATCATCGCGATCGACGGGGCAGCCGGCAGCGGCAAGAGCACGCTGGCGCGGGCGCTGGCGGCCGCGCTCGCCCTGCCGTACGTGAACACCGGCCTGATGTATCGCGCCCTCACCCGGGCCGCCCTCGACCGTCATGTGGACCTCGACGATGATGAGGGCCTGGCGGCGCTCACGCGCGCGTTGAAGGTTCGGCTCAGCCCCGGGACACCGACCCAACTCGAAGTGGAGGGTTACCCGCAGGAGGTGCTCGCCACGCCGGAGATCGACGCCGCCGTGTCCCGCGCCTCCCGGCACCCGCGGGTCCGGTCCCTGATGCGGGATGCCCAGCGCGATCTCGGAGCCCACGGCGCCGTCATGGAGGGTCGAGACATCGGCACGGTGGTGTTCCCGGAGGCGGACGTCAAGCTGTTCCTGCGCGCCGACCCCCTCCGGCGGGAGGCCCGTCGCTCGCAGGAGCGCGACGCGGCCGGCCTCGACGTCGCCCGCGACCTGCGTTCGCGCGATGCGCAGGATGCGGTGGTGAATCCCCTGATCGCCGCCGACGACGCGAGCACGCTCGACACCACCGATGCCACGCCGGCGGCGACCCTCGCCTGGGCGCTGGCGATCGTGCGGGCGTGCGAGTGACCTCCCCGCTGCCCCGCGTGGCCGTGGTGGGCCGACAGAACGTGGGCAAGTCCACCCTCGTGAATCGCCTCTTCGGTCACCGCCAAACGATCGCTCATCCGAGCCCGGGAGTGACCCGCGACCGGATCGAGGTCGAGACGTCGTGGCGGGGCCGGCGCTTCAGCCTGGTCGACACGGGTGGCTACCTGCACGGTGCGCGCGGCATCGAGGCGTTGGTCGCCGAGCAGGCGGACCGGGCCGTCGCGGAGGCGGACCTGATCCTGCTGGTGGTTGACGTCCAGGCCGGCGTCACCGAGGCGGACGCCCAACTGGCCAGGCGGCTGCGGCGGGCAGCGGTCCCCGTGGTGCTGGTTGCCAACAAGGTGGACACGGACCGTGAGGACCCCGACATCGCCGTCCTGCACCGACTGGGCCTGGGGGAGCCGGTCGGCGTCTCCGCCCTGCACGGACGCTCCAGCGGCGACCTGCTGGATCTCGTCGTTGCCCTGCTGCCCGACGCGCCGCTCGAGGGCGAGGACGCCGACGCCGAGCCCCGATTCGCGATCGTCGGCCGCCCCAACGTCGGGAAGTCGAGCCTGTTCAACCGGCTGGTCGGGCAGGACCGCAGCGTGGTGTTCGAGGAGTCGGGCACCACCCGCGACTCGGTGGACGCGCTCGTCACGTGGCCCGACGGTCCGGTCCGCTTCGTGGATACGGCGGGCATGCGCCGGGCCGGGCGCGTGCAGGGCGTGGAGTACTACAGCTTCGTTCGTGCCGGCCAGGCGATCGAACGCGCAGACGTCGCGGTGCTGGTGTTCGATGCGGCGGAGGGGTTCACGGCCGAGGACAAGAAGATCGCCGTCCGTGTCATGGAGGCGGGACGAGCCCTCCAGCTCGTCGCCAACAAGTGGGATCTCGTCGACGACAAGGACCGGACGTACAAGCGGCTGGGTGAGGAGGTCGAGCTCTTCGCGAAGGCGACCGTCGTACGCTCCTCCGCCCTCCGGGGGACGGGGGTGCCACGGCTGCCGGGCGTGCTGACGGATCTGCATGGTCGATGGAGGATCCGCGTGCCCACCTCCAAGGTGAACGAGGTGATGCAGCGAGCCGTGGCCGAGCGTCCGGCCCCTCGCTCCACCGGCAAGGTGCACTACGCCACCCAGGTGTCGGCTGCGCCGCCAACGTTCGTCCTGTTCGGCGTGCGGGAACCGCCTGCGGGGTACCGGCGCTACCTCGAGAACCGCCTGCGGCGCACCTTCGGGTTCGAGGGGGTCCCGATCCGGATGCAGTTCCGGCCTCGCCGCCGCACCCCGCGAGAGGGATGAGGCAGCCTCAGGCAGCCCCGGTGTCGACCGATACACTGGGCGACATCGGGCCGTGGCGCAGCTTGGTTAGCGCGTCTGTCTGGGGGACAGAAGGTCGCCGGTTCGAATCCGGCCGGCCCGACGGATGAACAGCACCGGAGGCCACGAGCCGGCGTCGTCGGCCATCCTCACCGTCCCGAATGCCCTGTCCTTCACACGCATCCTGCTGATCCCGGCGTTTGTGGCGTTGATCGTGCACCGGGGGACAGAGTTGCCAGGGATGCTGCTGTTCGCGTCCGTCGCCGCCACCGACTGGGTCGACGGCTACGTCGCTCGGCGGACGGATCAGGTCTCCGAGCTGGGCAGGGTCTTAGATCCGGTCGCCGACCGCCTCGCGGTGGCGGCCGGATTGATCGCCATCATGGTGCGAGGGGCGCTGCCGCTGTGGGCGGGCCTCGCCGTACTGGTGCGGGATGGCGCCGTCCTGCTGGCCGGCGCGGCACTGCTCGCACGCCGCAAGGTGCGGGTCGACGTTCGCTTCCTGGGGAAGAGCGCAACGGCCATCCTCATGATCTCCATCACCTGGATCGCCTGGGGGAACCTGGGATTACCGCTCGCCGCCGCCGCTCGAGCGGGCGGGTGGACCTTGTTCGCCGTGGGCATCCTGGAGTCATACGTGGCCGCGGTCTGGTACGCGGGCGACATCCGTCGCGCAACCCGCGGTTGACGCCGGCGCGCGAAGGTGGGTTCATCGACGCCGAGGAGCGCCCCCGAACGGCGCCGACGGAGGAGGGACCGTGGACTACCCGCAGGATGTCCGCTACACGAGGCAGCACGAGTGGGCCCGCATCGAGGACGGCCGTGTGCGCATCGGCATCACCGACTACGCCCAGGACGCCCTCGGCGATGTCGTCTACGTCGACCTGCCCGAGGCGGGCACGACCCTCGCGGCCGATCAGTCCTTCGGTGAGGTGGAGTCCACCAAGTCGGTATCCGATGTCTACTCACCCGTGGCCGGGACGGTGGTGGAGAAGAACCTCCTCCTGGACGAGCATCCCGAGCTGGTGAACCAGCAGCCGTATGGGGATGGCTGGCTCCTCGTGCTGGACCCCGCCGATACCACCGATGCGGCGGCGCTGATGGACGCCGCCGCCTATCAGGCGTTCCTCGAGGAGGCCGGCACCAGCTGAGTTCATCGTGCTTGCATCGCAGACGTTCTGGTGAACCCTGAACCCTCGATGTCGCTCAAGCACTACCTCAGAGTGCCCCAGGTGCGGGGTTGAGACCGTCCCGCACCGGCGGTTGAACCTTCGTGCTCACTGCGATACCGTGCAGGCAGCGTTGATGGTCGAGGGTCGGGCACCGCGCGAAAGCTCGCGTCGAGGCCTCGTACGAGGGGAGCTTGAGGTTGTTCTGTAGCCGTTGTGGACATCCGAACCGCGACGACGCGCGCTTCTGCTCGCAGTGCGGGGCTCAACTGGACGCCGACGGAACGCTCAGCCATACGCCGGTCGAGACCGAAGAAGACACCCTCGATGAGTTCCCGTTCCCTCACGACGAGCTCGAAACCGGTCAGGCTCTGCTTCTGGTGAAGCGTGGGCCCAACGCCGGCTCGACGTTCCTGATCGAGAAAGACAGCACGTCGCTCGGGCGCGACACCAGGTCCGATGTCTTCCTCGACGATGTGACGGTGTCGCGCGGGCACGCCCGGATCGAGCGGCGCGATGGCGTCTTCTTCGTGAAGGACCTCGGCAGTCTCAACGGCACTTATCTGAATGGCGAGGCGGTCGAGGAGACGAAGCTCGCTCGCGGCGACGAGGTGCAGATCGGAAAATTCAAGCTCGTGTTCTTCTCGGCAGGGGAGTGAGGCAGACGATGGCGACCCGCAACTACCAATCGATCGGCGAGGTGCTCGTCGCGGTGAAGACCGAGTTCCCCGACATCACCATCTCGAAGATCCGCTTCCTGGAGGCCGAGGGTCTGATCGAGCCGGAGCGGACACCCTCGGGGTACCGCAAGTTCTACGCGCAGGATCTGGACACGTTGAAGTCGATCCTGCGGATGCAGCGGGACGAGTACCTGCCCCTCAAGGTCATCAAGGAGCGGCTCCTCAAGCAGGAGGCCGACGAGAACGTGGAGCTCGACGCAGACGGGGAGCCCGTGCAGCCTCCCGAAGCCGAGGTCTCCGACGAGGTCGCGGACGCGCCCACAGGGCTGCAGATGTCGCTGGACGAGATGTCGTCGGCAACCGGCATCGAGAAGGAGCGCATCAAGGACCTGGAGTCCTACGGGATCGTGTGCTCGCACGGTCCCGAGGGTGCGATCTACTACGACGGTGACGATTACATCGTGCTCTCCATCGTGAAGGACTTCTTCCGCTACGGCGTCGAGCCTCGCCACCTCACGATGTACAAGCACTTTGAGGAGCGCGAGGCGGCCTTCTTCGAGACGATCGTGGCGCCGATGATGCGTCAGAAGAACCCCGACGCCCGGCAGGCGGCGTCGCAGTCGCTCGTGGATCTGGCCAAGACCTCACGCAAGTTCAAGCAGGCGCTGCTGCGGACCCACATCCGCGACATCCAGAGCGCCTGAGGTGCGCCGCGCGGGACTGCGCGCCACGGCGGTCGCCCTGGCGGTCATCGCCGTCCCCGCAGCGATTGGGGCGGCGGGCGCTCGACCCGGCTCGATCCCGCCGCCCACACCGGTCCCGCCCAACGGCGAACCCTCGCCCTTCGTCACCGAGCTGTCCACGCCCGCAGCGGCGACCGCGCCCCCGCAGATCGCCATGGGCTCCGCCATCCTCGCCGACCTCGACTCGGGGCAGGTCCTCTTCCACCAGGCGCAGGACCAACGACGGCCCATCGCGAGCGTCACGAAGATCATGACGGCACTCCTGGTGCTGGAGCGTGCTCATCTGGACGAGGTCACCACGGTACGCCCGGAGGCCACCTTCCCGGCGGACCAGGCGGGCCTGTCGACGCTCGGGCTCGTGCCAGGGGAGCGCATCGCGGTGCGCGATCTGCTGTACGCGCTGCTCCTGCAGTCGGCCAACGACGCCGCCATCGCGTTGGCAGAGCAGGTGAGCGGCAGCGAGGCCCGGTTCGAGGCCGCCATGAACGCCCGGGCCCGCGAGCTGGGGATGGACGACACACGGTTCCGATCCTCCAACGGCCTCGACGACGAGGGGTTCTCCAGCGCCGGCGACCTCGTGACCCTGACGCGGACCGCGTACCTCACGCAACCCGAGTTCGGCCGGATCGCCGCCACGCAGTTCCGAGACATCCCCTCGCCGGCGGGGCCGCCTCGCACCGTGCAGAACCGCAACGTCCTGCTCTGGCTCTACCCCGGCGCGTTCGGCGCGAAGACCGGCTACACGGCGCGGGCCGGTTTCTGCGTGGTGGCCGCGGCGCAGCGGGACGGACGGCGGTTGGTGGCCGTGATCCTCGGTCATGCCGGAGAACCGTTCTCCGACGCGGCGGCGCTCCTCAACTACGGCTTCGCGGCCTTCACACAGCAGCGGTTCCTGGACGAGGGGGAGGACGTCGGCACCGTCTCCCTGCCCGGCGGCACCGTCACGGTCCGCACCGGCGGCGGCCTCGAGGCGCTCGTTCCCGTCTCCTCCGTGGGCAAGGTCACCCGCACGATCGCGGTGACGGCGGGCGCGGCGTTCCCTCCGGCGCCGGGGGAGCAGGTCGCCACCCTGGAGGTCGCGATCCCGGGATTGCACCTGGGGAGCGTGCCGCTGGTGGCCGCCGACATCCCGCCGCCCCCACCCGTGTCGTCCGACGGACCCTGGTGGGAACGGGCGACGGGATCGGTGGTGCGCGCCGTGAGCGGCACCGTCCGGGCAGCGATCGGATGACGCCGGCGCTCCCCTTCGGGCTTCCCGACCGGTCCCGCTGCACCAGATAGGATGCCTCTCCATGATGGAGGTCGCGAGCGTCCTGTTCGGGCGCCAGGACATCCGTGGGCGCGTGGATGATCTCGCTGAGGCCATCACGGGGGACTACCGTGGGCGGGAGCCGGTGCTGATCTCGGTCCTCAAGGGTGGCACCATGTTCCTTGCCGATCTCTTCCGGCGGATCGATCTGCCGGTGCGGGTGGACTTCATGGCGATCTCTCGGTACGGCGAGGCGTCGGAGTCCCTGGGTCGCGTGCGGATCCTGATGGACATCGAGGCGGATCTGTCCGGGCGCGACGTGGTGCTGGTCGAGGACATCGTGGACACCGGGCTCACCTTGAGCTACCTCTTGGGCTCCTTGCGAGCCCGCCAGCCAGCCTCGATCGCGGTCTGCACGCTGTTGGACAGATCGGTGCGCCGGATCGCCCCCGTCGATGTCCGCTATGTGGGATTCGACTGTCCGGACCGGTTCGTCGTGGGCTACGGGCTCGACCATCTGGAGCGCTACCGCAACCTGCGCGACATCTACGCGATCGACGACATGGTCGCGCTGCGGGAGGATGTCGACGCCCTCGTCCCGCTGCTCCACCGATCGGCGGCCCCCTGACTATGCGCGCCGACTTGTCGGGCCTGACGCTCCGGTCTACGCTCGCCAGCGTGCCATGATCGAGATGGAACTGGCCGGTGTCCGCGTCGAACTCCCCACGAATCAGCCGATCGTGCTGCTCAAGGAGCGCGACGGCGAGCGCTACCTCCCGATCTGGGTGGGGGCCGCGGAGGCCGCCGCCATCGCGCTCTCGCTCCAGGGCGTCGTCACCCCGCGTCCCATGACCCACGACCTGCTGAAGAACATCCTGGAGGAGATCTCCGTGCAGGTGTCGAGGATCGTCGTCACCGAACTGCGCGACTCCACCTTCTTCGCCACCATCGATCTGCAGCGCAACGGCGACAGCTTCCAGATCTCCTCGCGGCCCTCGGACGCGATCGCGCTGGCCGTGCGGCTGGCCACGCCGATCTTCGCCAGCGAGGAGGTGCTGGCGGAGGCCTCGATCCTGATCCCGGATGACGAGGACGAGGAGGTGGAGAAGTTCCGGGAGTTCCTCGACAACGTCAGTCCTGAGGATTTCGAGCCGTAGGTCCGCCCTCCGGCGAGCCGACCCGGCGAGCGGCCGAGCGGCCCCCTCGATCGCTCGCCCGCCCCTCGTTCGGTGGGCGCCGCCACCTAGCCGTAGAAGAAGAGCGTGACCCAGGCCTCGCCGTCACGTCGCACGACGCCGACGGCCAGCTGTCGGAATCCCGGTTCCAGCACGTTCGCCCGATGTTCTGGGCTGGCCATGAAGGCGTTCTGCAGCTCACGCAGATCGGAGCCCCAGTCGACGCCCGTGTCGCCCACGTTCTCGCCCCAGCGATACCAACGCACGCCGCGGAGGTAGGTGTCGACGGGGTCCGAGGTGTGGAAGAGGCCGCCGGCGTCGCCCATCGACACGCTGTGCCTGCGCGCGGTGTCCGATCGGGAGGCGTCCAGGCGCAGGCGGTGGAGACCACGCTGCTCGCGGGCGGCGTTGGTCAGTCGAAGCATCTGCCGCTCGAGCGTCGCGGACGCGTGGGCCGGCGCCTGGAACGCGGTCATGACCAGCAGGACGACGAGCACGAACGTCCCGGCGGAGGCACAGCGTGGGGCTCTGGTGCGTTCCATCGTGTCCGATCCTTCTGGGGGGCCGTCGCCGGCCAGACGCCGCGTGCGCCTGGTAGGGGCATCGGCCGTGCCCGGCACCGACTTGAGCGACGGGAGCGCACACCCTGCTGTCGCCTGGTCAGCACCGTTGACACGACCCCTCGGCCCCCGTACGCTCCAGCAACACCACCGGTGTAGTTACGGAGTTGTGATGAGCGAACAGGGTTTCCGCGTCCCCGAGGTGTGCCGACTGGTCGGGATCAGCTACCGACAGCTCGATTACTGGGCCAGAACGGAGTTGGTGACGCCCTCCATCCGGGACGCACGCGGCTCGGGCACGCAACGCCTCTATTCCTTCCAGGATCTGGTGACGCTGCGGGTCATCAAGAGTCTGCTGGACACCGGCATCGCGTTGCAGCGTGTGCGGGTCGCCGTCGAGTACCTGCGTGAGATCGAGCAGCCAGCATACGGCGTGACCCTGTTCTCCGACGGCAAGGGCGTGTATCAGGCCGAGAGCCCTGATGCGATCGTCGACCTCCTGCGCAACGGCCAGGGAGTCTTCGCCATCGCCGTCGACAAGGTATGGAGCGACCTGGAGGCCACTGTCGGCAAGGCCGCGAAGAAGGCTCGAGCGGCTGCCGGAGGGTCGTGAGCTCCGCCGCCGCGGCCTCCTCCGCCGCGGCCCCGAAGAGCGACACCATCGCATTCGCCCATGCCAGCGAGCGCCAGTTCGCTCGTCTGCTGGATTTCTACGCGATCGAGTGGGAGTACGAACCGACCTCGTTCGACATCGGGTACGACGCCGAGGGCACTGTCGTGTCCCGCTTCACCCCAGACTTCTATCTTCCCGCCTACGATCTGTTCATCGAGATCACGACGTTGAACCAGAAACTCGTCACGAAGAAGAACGGGAAGGTGCGCCGGCTCCGGCAGCGGTACCCGGAGGTCAAGTGCAAGGTGTTCTACCAGCGCGACTATCTCTCGCTGGTGACGAAGTACGGCCTGCAGTATGCCTCGGGGTGACGGCCCGCACGCGCGCGGGACGCCCGTAGACTGACCGGCACAGTGAGGTTCGCGCCACACACCGACGATGACGTCAGCGAGATGCTCGCGGCCCTTGGGCTCTCCGGTCTCGACGACCTCTTCGATCAGATCCCCACCGATGTTCGCGTGGGCGGTCGGCTGGATCTGCCCGACGGGATCTCGGAGATGGAGCTCGTGGCGCAGATGACCGCACTGGCCGGACACGACCGATCCACCGATGACCTCGTGTGTTTCGCCGGCGCCGGTGCGTACGACCACTACGTCCCCTCGCTCGTGTGGGCGCTCGCTGGGCGCAGCGAATTCCAGACCTCGTACACGCCCTACCAGCCGGAGCTCTCTCAGGGCGTCCTGCAGGTGCTGTTCGAGTTCCAGTCGATGATCTGCGAGCTCACCGCGCTCGAGGTGTCCAACGCCTCGCTGTACGACGGCGCCACCGCGCTCGCGGAGGCCGTCACCATGTCGCGAGGTGCCGGCCGGGGGCGCGTGCTGGTGTCGGCGGGCGTGGACCCCCGGTACGTGGAGACCCTGCGCACCTACGGCAGGGGAGCGGGGTACGAGCCCCAGCTCTTCGATCTGCAGGACGGACGCGGCGGGGCACCGGTGTTCACCCCCGACGTCGCCGCCATCGTCGTGCAGCACCCCAATCGGCTAGGGATCCTGGAGCCGGTGCGTGAGCTCTTCGGTGAGGCCCGCGACTGGGGCGCTCGCACGATCCAGGTGTTCGACCCGCTGTCCCTCGGGGTCCTGTCGCCACCCGGCGAGCTGGGCGCCGACATCGCGGTGGGCGAGGGACAGTCGCTCGGGAACCACTTGAACTTCGGCGGGCCCTACCTCGGGTTGATCGCGGCGCGCCTGGACGATGTGCGCAGGATGCCGGGGCGGATCGTGGGGGAGACCCTCGACGTGGATGGCACGACCGGTTATGTGCTCACCCTGCAGGCGCGGGAGCAGCACATCCGCCGCGAGAAGGCCAACTCCAACGTCTGCACCAACCAGACACTGATGGCGATCGCGGCCACCGTGTACATGAGCTGGCTCGGCCCGCAGGGACTCGCCGAGCTCGGCCGTCAGTGCGCGTCCAAGGCCGCATACGCCGCCCAACGACTCTGCGAGGTCGACGGCGTGGAGCTGCTGCACCCCGACGCCCCCTTCTTCAAGGAGTTCGCGCTGCGCCTGCCTCGTCCGGCCGAGGACGTGCGCGACGAGCTGGTGGAGCGCGGGATCCTCGCCGGTGTCCCCCTGGAGGACGCCGACGGGCACGCCCTGCTGGTTGCGCTCACCGAGCGCCGGACCCGACGGCAGATCGACGCGCTGGCCTCGGCGATGGGGGAGGTCCTGTCGTGAGCATCGGCGCCCCCATCCGTACGCAGGGGCCCGAAGGGCCCACCACCTTGAAGGATCGATCCCGGCCGGGACGGCGCGCCTTCGGCTTCGCGGCGCTGGACGTGCCGGAGGCCCTGCCGGACGAGGGGTTCCGCCGGCGCGCGCCTGCGGGGCTGCCGGAGGTCGCAGAGGTCGACATCGTCCGCCATTTCACGCGCCTGTCCCAGATGAACTACGGCGTGGACACCGGCATGTATCCGTTGGGGTCGTGCACCATGAAGCACAACCCCAAGGTGGCGGAGACGGTGGCCGCCCTGCCGGGTTTCCAGCGGCTGCATCCGCTGCAACCCGATCACACCGCGCAGGGGGCGCTGGAGATGATGTGGGGCCTCGAGCAGGCGATGTGCGAGATCACCGGAATGGCCCGTGCCACCCTGCAACCGCCCGCCGGCGCCTGCGGGGAGATGACCGGCCTGCTCATCATGCGCGCCTACCACGCGCAGCACGGCGGGAGCCGCACCAAGGTCATCATCCCGGACTCGGCGCACGGCACGAACCCCGCCAGCGTGCGGCTGGCCGGCTTCGAGGCGGTGCCGGTGCCCTCCGACGCCCGCGGCCTCGTCGATGTGGAGGCGTTGGAGAAGCTCTGCGACGACCAGGTGGCCGGCCTCATGCTCACGAACCCGAACACCCTGGGGTTGTTCGAGACCGATATCGTCCGCATCGCCGAGCTGATCCACGGCGTGGGCGGCCTCCTGTACTACGACGGGGCGAACCTCAACGCGATACTGGGTCGGTGCCGGCCGGGGGACATGGGCTTCGACATCGTGCACATCAACACCCACAAGACATTCGCCACACCCCACGGCGGGGGAGGCCCCGGCGCCGGACCCGTGGGGGTGGTGGAACGACTGGTTCCCTACCTACCGGCACCGACGGTGGAGCGCACGACCGAGGGTTTCGTGCTCGAGCACGACCGGCCCCACTCGATCGGCCGCCTGCAGGGCTTCAACGGGAACTTCGGCGTCCTTGTCCGCGCCTACGCCTACGTGTTCGCGCACGGGGCGGACGGCCTGAAGGCGGTCAGCGAGCGCGCCGCGCTGAACGCGAACTACCTCCTGCGGCTGATCGCCGAGCCGTTCCCCGCCGCCTATCCCGGCCGTCCGCTGCACGAGTTCGTCACCACCGCCAGAGGATTGCGAGGGGCCCACGACGTCCGGGCGATGGATGTCGCAAAGCGACTGATCGACCTCGGGTTCCATCCCTGCACGGTGTACTTCCCCCTGGTCGTGGAGGAGGCCCTGATGATGGAGCCCACCGAGACGGAGACCAAGGAAACCCTCGAGGCGTTCGCCGCCGCCATGCTGCAGGTGGCGCGGGAGGCGGTCACCGACCCCCAGCTCCTGCGCGACGCCCCCGTCACCACCCCGGTGCGGCGCCTCGACGAAGCGCGGGCCGCTCGACATCTCACCTTGCACTGGTAGAGCCGAACGGTCCCTGGAGGAGGGGAGGGGCCGCCCGCTAGTATCCGCTCGTGATCTGGACCCGACCCGTGCTGCTGTCCGCGCTCGCCGGCATCCTCGCGATGGGGGCCTGCACCGGCGGCGATCCCGTGGCGCAGCCGACCTCGGCCACGTCGCCGTCCCCCACGTCCGCGAGTCCGACGACTCCCGCCCAGCCCACGGTGGGCTCATTCCGAGCGTGCCACAAGCGCCACGACACCTCGATCGTCCTGATCTTCCTGTTCGAGAACCGCGACCGGGAGCTGCTGGGCGGGTTCCAGGGGCCGGTCGACTTCCGCGTCAGCCCCGTGGACCCCACCCGGTGGACCACGATGGACCGGGAGGTGACGGTGGAGCCGGGTCGCAACGCCAACGTCCGACAGATCACGGTCCCGCCGGGCCAGGTCGTGCCGGCCACGGTGACGCTGTCGGTCGCGGCCACCGACGCCGACGATCCCTCCAACGTGCTGGCCACCAACGAGGTCTCGATCGCCGTGCCCTCGACGTCGTGCGCTGCCGCGTGAGGGGACACCGGCGCCAGCCGGGGGGTGGGCATCGTGCTCCGCGTTCCGGCCTAGCTTTACGTAATATCCATTATGGGCGTTCTGCCTGTGCGGAAGAGCGGCGGTCGAATCGCTGACGCATCCCCCAGAGCGTGACCAGCAGCAACGCCTCCAGCACGATCCTGCGGGAGATCTTCGACTGGCCGTGCTCGCGCTCACGGAAGGTGATCGGCGCCTCCGCGACGTCGAACCCCAGACGCCAGCTCCGGTCGACGAGCTCGATCTGGAAGCCGTACCCGTCCGAGCGGATGGGCTGGCGCACGAGCGCCACCAGGAGGTCCCGGCGGTAGACACGGAAGCCGCTCGTCACGTCGCGCACCGGCACATCGAGCATGAAGCGGGCATAGTGGTTCCCGGCCTTGGACAGAGCCACGCGGGCCGACGACCAGTTCGTCACCGACCCTCCGGGCACGTAGCGGCTGCCGATCACCAGATCGTGCCTGCCGGCCGCCACCAGGAGGGTGGACAGCTCATCGGGCTGGTGGGATAGGTCCGAGTCCATCTCGACGATCAGGTCGTAGTCCTCGTCGATCGCCACGCGGAAGCCCTCGAGGTACGCACTGGCCAGGCCCGCCTTCTCCGGTCGCACCCGCAGGCGGATGCGCGGGTCCCGCCTCGCCTGCTCACGGACCAGCTCCGCCGTTCCGTCCGGGGAGCTGTCGTCCACCACCAGGACCTCCACGCGCTCCGGGAGGGCCATCAGCCGCTCCAGGACCCACTCGACCGTATCGCGCTCGTCATAGGTGGGCAGGATCACGAGGGTCCGTGGATCCTGCGGCAGCGGACCGGGTGCCGGGCGGTGACCGCGCCGCCGCCGGGGGATGAGGATCAGCCCCAGCACGAACAGCCCGCTGAGCCGAGGGACCCAGTCCCCCAGCCGGACATACCACGTGCGCGTATCGGAAGAGCGGATCGTATGGCGCAGGGTAGCGGGTCGGAACAGACCCCCCTCGGCGACCACCGCACCGCTGGGATCCACGAATGCGCTGATGCCGCTGACGGCCGCGTGCACCACCCACCGTCCGTCCTCCACCGCCCGCATCCGGCTGAGCTCGACGTGCTGGCGTGAGAGCGCCGTCTGCTCGTAGGATGCGTTGTTGGTGAGGACCGTGAGGAAGCCGGCGCCCCGCAGCACCATCTCGCGTTCGATGCCTGGGAAGGCGTTCTCGAAGCACACCGGGGTGCCGATCGACGGCAGACCCGGCAGGGACAGCGGCGCCACTTGGGTCCCGGGCACCAGGTCGTAGGGGATCTGGCGCAGCGCACCGATCCACTGCAGCTCCCCTCGCCACGGCACGTACTCGCCGAAGGGAACCAGGTGGGTCTTCGCGTAGCGCCCCACGATGTCGCCGCTGCCGTCGAGCGCCAGTACCTGGTTCTGCAGACCGCCGGCGCCCGGCTGGATCGAGCCCATCAACGTGGGCGCCCCCACCTCGGCGACGACCGCGCGCACCTGATCGAAGACCTGCGGGATCGTGGCACCCGGATCCACCGAGCTCTCCCCCCACACCACGAGGTCGGGCGGGTCTGCCGCCAATGCGCGGTGTCGATCGATGTTCAGGCGGGCCACCGCGACGTCCTCCTCCGACGCCGGGAGGCCGCGCGCCGTGTGCACGTCGACCTGGATCGCGGCCACGTCGATCGCCCTGCCGGTTGCCTCCGGGAAGGCGATCAGCGCCGGCCCCAGTGCCAGCGCCACCGCGAGCAGCAAGCGGCCTCCTCGCCGTGTCACCGCTCCCCCGCCGAACAGCGCCTCGACCACCAGGGCGTTGACGGCCACCAGCACGAAGCTCACGCCCCACACGCCGGTGATCGACGCCAGGCGAAGGGTGACGCGATTGTCCACCTGGGTCACGCCCAGCATCCCCCAGCTGAACCCCCCGAACGGGATCAGATCTCGGAGTGACTCCATCACCGTCCACAGTGCTGCCAGGCCGAGCGCCGACGTGACCGGCCGGCCGCGGCGCACGACCGCGCCCGACACCAGGGCGAACATCGCCGTGAACGAGGCAGACATCACGATCAGCGCCGACCAGGCGAGCTCGCCGAAGAGCAGGATCCAGGCCAACGTCGCACCGAAGAAGGCCAGGCCGAACGCGAAGCCCAGCAGGAGTCGCCGCCGTGGCGCCGAGCCCCGCAGCACCCACAGGAACGGCGTCATCGCCACGAACGCGATCGGCCACAACCCGGCGGGTGGGAAGGCGAGGGCGCAGGCCACGCCGGCGGCGACGCTCAGGGCCAGCGCGAGCGGGAGGAGAGCCTCAGGCGGGTCTAGGCGCAGTCCCGGCAGAGCATGCGCTTCTTGTCCTTGAGCTGGCTCTTGTGCTTCACCAGGAAACAGCGTTTGCATACGAACTCGCTGGCCGTGGGCGGCACCACCTTCGCGTCGAGGGGCTCCAGCCGCTCCTCGCGGGTGAGGCTGACGAGAACATCCTCGTCGTCGTCGGCCTCCGCCTCCTCGGCTTGCGCCTCCTTCTTGACCAGGAGTTCCTCGATCGACTCCACGTCGGCCTCGCCAGGGGGTTCGGGGACGGGAGCCGGGGTGCCTGCCGCCAGCGCCTCCTCGGGGGGCTCTTGATCGTCGAGATCCTCTTCGGCGTCGGTGTCTTCGTCTTCGACTGGCTCGTTGACGTCTTCCACGGTGTCCTTCACGTCGTCTCCCACGGGCCCGAGGCCCTGTTGCGCGCGGATTGTACTGCCGGAGGGTGGCGTTGCAACCAACGTGGCGCGCAACGCGCGAGGACGGTCCGGCATTCCCGTGGAGGGGAAGAACAAAAGGATGGAGGGGAAGAACACAAGGATCCGAGTGACCTTTGGGGCCGCGACGCCGGGGCGCCACGTTCTCTACTCGGCCACTCGGATCCTCGTGCGCCGCCGCCGGAGCGGTGACGCGCCCGAACGGTACGACCGCGCGCGTCGGGCTGTCAAGAGCGCCAAAACCCGCTCGAGGCTCACCTCGAGAAGACCTCGCGTCCGAGCGACACCGTGAGGATCGGCCGAACCGTCGCCACGTCGACGGCGGTGAACGGGTCGTCGTCCCAGGCCACGAGATCGGCGTGCGAACCGGGCTCCAGCGTGCCCTTCTTCCCCTCCTGGTGGGCCAGCCGCGCGCCGCCGATCGTCGACACGCGGATCGCCTCCGCGCGCGTCAGGCGTTGCGCCGGATGGTGGTGCCGCTCGAGCGCCTCGACGGTGCGCATGGGCTCCAGCGACGTGACCGGCGTGTCGGAGCCGGCTCCCACCTCCATCCCTCGATCCAGCATCGTTCGGAAGGGGTTCATCGCCGCCGCTCGCTCCTCCCCCACCCCCAGCTCGTACAGGCCACCCGGGTGCCCCCACGCGGCGTCGAACGCGGGCTGCACCGACGCGGCGAGCCCCAGCATGGCCGCCCGTTCCACCTGGGCGGCGCTCGCCATCTCGATGTGCTCGACCCGATGGCGCCGGGCCCGGAAGTGCCGGCGCCCCCGCGAGTTCAGGGTGGCGTAGACGCGCTCCCACGCCGACAGCACCTGCTCGATCGCCCGGTCGCCGATCGCGTGCACCCCCACCTGGAGGCCCGCGGCGTGCCCGCTGAGGAAGAAGCCCTCCAGGACGTCGTCCTCGTAGTAGGTGACGCCCTCCCCGGCGCCGTCGGCATAGGGCGCCCCCAGCGCGGCCGTGCGCGCCCCGATCGAGCCGTCTACCGGCAGGTCGCCCCCGATGGTGGGCAGGCGGAGATCCATGATCTGCGGCACGTCCATCGTGGCCACGATCGGCAGGACGTCCACCGGCAGCCGCTCCCGTTGGGACAGGACCACTTCGAGGTCGCGAAGCCCGTGCCCGGCCGGCATCGACATCTCGTGGATGGAGGTGATGCCGCGGGCGGCCGCCAGCGCGGCGGCTCGGAGCTGCAGCTCCTGCACCTCGTGGTCGGAGAGCGCCTGCGCGAACCACCGGTGGAGACGGTCGTTGGCCTCCATACGCACCCGGCCCGTCCAGGCCCCGCCCGTCCGCTCCGTGCCGGGGAGATCGCCCACGCCGCCCTGCACGATCGCCGCGGTGTTGGCCAGGCACACGTGCCCGTCGGCGCGCCAGATCGCCAGCGGACGGGAGGTGATCGCGTCCAGCTCGGCGAGGCTCGGGAGGCCGTGGTCGGTCCACCGCGTCTCATCGAAGCCCTGCAGCCACACCGTGGGCGTGGCCTCCTCCGCACGGTCATGCGCGATGGCGAGGAGCTCACCACGGTCGCCGGCCTGCTCCACCTCTACGTTGCCGAGCGCGGTGCCGGTCGGGGTCAGGTGCACGTGGGTGTCGACGAAGCCCGGCGTGATGGTCGCCCCCGGCAGGTCCACCACCCGATCCGCGACCGGCGGTTCGCCGGCCCCAACCCGCTGGACGTGCCGGTCGTCGACGAGCACCCACTCCCCCGTCGCCGGGTGGGACTGTGTGTGCACGGCGCGGGCACGGTAGAGCGTCCTCACGGTGGGGCATCATCGCACGGCGGCAGGGACGAACGACGCAGCCGTGGATGCGTGGAGCCGGTGGTCCTCCACGACGGTCTTGCCGGCGTTCGGTCGCAGACCGAGCTCATCCAGGGACCGCAGGGCGGCGTCCAGCACGCGCCGGGCATGACGGCGGTCCCGGGCCACGGCTACGACGTCGTCCACCCACCGGACGTGGGGGGCCCCGGCCTCCGCGATCGCGGCATCGAGCCGATGAAGGACCGCGTTGGCCAGCACCGCGCTGGGCTCGGGTCCGACGGGCAGGCCCGTGATCCCGTGCTCGGCCAGCTGGTGGAGGAAGCCGCGGAGCTCTCCCGCGTCGGTGCCCAGCGACGTGAGCGCGGCGGTGACGGTGTCGTGCGAGATCGAGGCGTAGCAGTCCGCCACGTCCAGGCGCAGACGCACGCCGGGGCCGGGCGTGAGCGCCCGGCGCCAGCGACGGTGCGCGGTGCGCCACTCCTCCAGGCGGAGCTGGGGGGCGCTGACCCGGTTCGCGATGAC
>JBDUEF010000005.1:0-43011 GCA_040002535.1 Actinomycetota bacterium
GGCCACTCGTGGACGGGGATCGTGCGGTGCGAGGCCAGCGGGCAGCTCCCCCAGGCTGAGGTCCGCGGCATCGCCGATCGTACGGCGGCGATCCTGCCCACCGTGGCCTCGGAGCCGCACGTGGACCCGCGCGCGCCGCAGAACCTGGTGCCCATCGCGGCCCTCGAGCGCGAGCTGCGGCACCGGATGGGCGACCAGCGACTGGTGTACCGCGCCCTGCGGGCGGCCGTGATGCGGGAGGCGTCGTGAACGACGACCGGGTCGGCCGCGTCCTTGGCTCCGAGCACACGAACACTGCCGCCTTCCGCGTAGTGATCGACGAGAGCGAGTACCTCCAGCTGGACGACCTCGTGGTGGTGCGCACGCAGGTCCCGAAGGCCGGCGAGGTCCGCACCTATGGGGTCGTCACCGAGGTCGAGGCCGTGTACGAGGGTGCTTCGTTCGAGTCCGACACGCACCGGATCGCGGAGCTCGGCATCATGCCGGCGGCGAAGGTCCGCTCGGCGCAGGTCGCCGTGACGCGCGTCGACCCCGAGATCTGGGTCTCGCCCGATCCCGGTGAGGCCGTCGAGCGCGCCACCGGCGACGAGCGCGCGAAGGCCCTGTACGCCGACGAGATGGGCCGGCCGCTGCCGATCGGCCTGGGCCGCGACGGGCTGCCGGTGCATGTGGACCTGGACTTCTTCGATGGGCGCAAGGGCGGCCACATGTCGATCAGCGGCATCAGCGGCGTCGCCACCAAGACCTCGTTCGCGCTCTTCTTCCTTCGGGTGTTGACGGCCTCGCCGCAGGTGCTGGGCGAGGGGGCGTCGAACCTGCGCGTGCTGGTCTTCAACGTGAAGGGCGAGGACCTGCTGTGGCTCGACCATCCGAACCGCCTGTACGACGAGGCCGCCGCTGAGGGGTGGGCGGCGCTGGGCGTCGAGGCCTCGCCGTTCCCGAGCGTCCGGTTCTGGGCGCCGCCGCGGCGGCGCTCCGGCGACGTCCTGGTGCCCGACACCGGCGGGCGTCAGGAGGGCGTCGAGGTCTTCACCTGGACGCCGCGGGAGCTCATCGACGAGGAGCTGCTGCGCTTCCTGTTCACCGACGCGAACGACCAGCGCAACCAGATCCCGTTCGTGCGCGATCGCGTGATCAGCCAGCTCAAGCGCTGGGCCGTGAACGTGACCGGGATGCCGGGGGCGGTAGCGCTGCGGCAGCCCCCGCAGGGCGGCTGGAACCCTGGCGAGGAGGTGCAGGCCACCACCGAGGAGCTCCTGGTGCGGGATCTGCCGTCGCTGGTGGCGGCCCTGGAGGTCTTCCTGGAGCCCGAGGACGGCTCGGAGCCCGACCTCGCCTGGAGCGGTCGGGTGATGCCCGGCACGATCGGCGCGTTCATGCGGCGGCTGCACCACGCGGCCGGGATCCTCGGGCATGTGGTGCGCGCTGGTCTCAGCCACCGGATCGACCGGCGCTCGGCCAGCGTCACCGTCGTGGCGATCCAGTCGCTGCCGGAACTGGCGCAGCGCTTCGTGGTGGGCGCGCTGCTGGCGGAGACCTTCCAGGAGAAGGAGAGCTCGGGCCAGCGGCTGCCGCTCTCGGTGGTGGTGCTGGACGAGCTCAACCGGTACGCGCCGCGCGATGGACAGGGACCCTTGAAGGACATGCTGGTCGACATCGCGCAGCGGGGCCGCTCGCTGGGCGTGCTGCTGGTCGGCGCCCAGCAGACGGCGAGCCGCGTGGCGCCCGAGGTGCTGGAGAACGCCGCGATCCGCGTCAGCGGCCGCCTGGACGCCGCCGAGGCCGAGCGCGCCGAGTACGGCTGGATGCTGCCGTCCACGCGGGCGCGCGCCCGGCTCCTGAAGCCCGGCACCATGGTCGTGTCGCAGCCCACCATCCCGGTGCCGCTCGTCGTCACCTTCCCCTTCCCGCCGTGGGCGACCCGGAAGGAGGAGGTGGCCACCGACGCCGGCGGCGACCCCTTCGAGGGCCTGTAGCGGCGCTCCCCCATGCGGATCCTCCACACCTCCGACTGGCACATCGGCAAGCGCCTGGGCCGCCACGACCGCATGGACGAGTTCCGCGAGGTGCTCGCCGAGGTGGAGCGCGTGGCCGACGACCAGGCCGCGGACCTGGTGCTGGTGTCGGGCGACGTCTGGGACCGGCCGGTGCCGCCCATGGACGCGTTCGCGCTGGGGCTGGACACGCTGGTGCGCCTGGGCGAGCGGCGGCCGGTGGTCGCGGTCGCCGGCAACCACGACTCCCCCGATCTGTTCGAGGCGCTGGCGCCGCTGCTGGCGCCCCGCAACGTCTTCCTGATCGGCGAGATCAAGCGGCCCGACGCCGGCGCGCTGCTCGGCCCGCAGGAGCTGAGCGTCCCGGCGGTCGTCGCCGGCCTTCCGTTCCTGCGCGAGGGGCGTGTGGTGGACTTCATGCGCGACACCGGCCAGTGGTACCGCGCGTACGCGGAGCGCATCGCCGCGATCGCCGGCCGCTACAACGAGGCGCTGGTGGCGCGCGCCGGCACCGAGGCCGTGCCGATCCTGATGGCGCACTTCATGGTCGGCGGTGTGCGCGTCGACCGGTCCGCGCCGCGCGGCGAACGCGAGCTGCACATGGGCGAGGCGTACGCCGCCACCGCGCAGGCGATCCCACCCGGACCGCAGTACGTGGCCATGGGTCACATCCACGCGCCGCAGACCGTGCCGGGCGCGCCGGTCCCGGCAGAGTACGCCGGGTCGCTGCTCCAGCTCGACTTCGGCGAGGCGGGCGAGGACAAGCGCGTGGTGATCGTGGACGCCGAGCCCGGCCGGCTGGCGGTGGCCCGCACCGTGCCGCTGGAGACCGGCCGGCGCCTGGTGCGGATCAGCGGCACATGGGACCAGATCGAGTCGCGGGCACAGGAGCTGGCCGGCCGCTACTGCGACCTGACGGTGACGACCTCGGGCACCGACACCACCCTGGCCGAGCGCGCCCGCGAGACCTTCCCCTTCCTGGTGAAGGTGCGTGCGCAGCGGCCGGCGGCGGCCACCGCCGAGCGACTGGTGAAGGGGTCGCGCACATGGGATGACCTGTACGCCGACTACTACCGGCGCGAGCACGACGAGGATGCCCCCCCGGACCTGGTCGCGCTCTTCCGAGAGATCCTCGAGGAGGCCGATGCGTCCGCGTGAGCTGACGCTCGAGGGCTTCAAGTCCTACCGCACGTCGACGACGTTCGACTGGCGAGACCGCCGACTCGTCGGCATCGTCGGGCCGATCGGCGCCGGGAAGTCCTCGATCCTGGACGGGATCTCGTTCGCCCTGTACGGCAAGACCCCCGACGTGGAGCGCGACACGAAGACGCTGATCCACCAGCTCTGCGACCAGTGCCACGTGGAGCTGCGGTTCGAGGTGGACGGGCAGACGTGGCGCGCTGTGCGGGCGCTGCGGCGCAAGGGTCAGGCCGGCCATCAGCTCGAGCTGCTGGACGGCGACGAGCCCGGCGCCGCCGTTCTCGAGCGGATCATGGGCGAGCGCGCGGTGAACGATCGCGTCGAGCAGCTCCTGGGCATGGACTTCAAGGCCTTCTGCCGCTCGGTGCTGCTGGCGCAGAACCGCTTCCACGAGTTCCTGCGCGCCACTCCGGGCGACCGCGACAGGGTGCTGAAGGGCGTGTTCGGTTACGACCGGCTCGACGGGGCGCAGCGCACGGCGAAGCTCCGGCTGGACGCGATCGGGCTGGAGCTCGGCGCCCTCGAGAAGGAGCGCACGCGGATCGACGAGGCCCGCACGCAGCTCGAGGCCGCGCGTGCCGAGGCCGCCGCCGCCGCCCACCAGCTCGGCCGTCTACGGGACGCCGCCGCCGACGTCGAGCGCCTCGGCAAGGAGCGTGATGCCGCGGCCGGCGAGGTGGAAGCCGCGGAGGTTCGGCTCTCCGTGCTCCGCGACATCACCAAGGGCCTGCCGGCTCAGGAGGAGGTCGACGCCGCGCTCACCGCCGCCGGCACCGCCGAGGAGCGCGTGGCGGAGGCGCAGCGGGCGCTGGAGGTGTCGACCCAGGAACGCTCGAGAGCGGAGGCCGAGCTGGCCGACGTGACCTCCAGGCTCGGCGATCGCAGACGGTTCCGCTCCTTCGAGGCACTCGTCCACACCCACCAGACGCAGGTGCGGGAGGTCGAACGGCTGAGCGCCGGAGCGGCGGCGGCGGAGCTCGCCGCCGCCGAGGCGGAGCGTGGTGCCGCGGAGCGCGCCGCCGAGGTCGAGGCGGCGGGCGCCGAGGCGGAGCGAGCCCGAGCCGGCGCTGCCACCGCGGGCGCGGCCCTCGACGCCGCTCGTGAACTGCTGCAGGCTGCCCAGCACGCGGAGATGGCGCGCACCCTCCGGCGCGACCTCCACGCCGGCGAACCCTGCCCGGTCTGTGATCAGGCGGTGCATGCCGTGCCCCGCCTGGCGGGTGCCCCGAAGGTGACGGCGGCGGAACGGGCGCTCGCCGCGGCGACGAAGGACCTTGAGGCCGCACGCGCGCTGGAGGAGCGGGCGGCATCCACGCGCACCGCCGCCGAGACCTCGGCCGCGGCCGCGACGGCGGCCATCGCCACGGCCGCCGACGCCGCCACCGCCGCCGCCGAGGAGCGCGGGCGCGCCCAGGCCGCCCTCGACGCCACGCGGAGCCAGTTGGTGGGATGGCTCGGCGAGGAGGGCGAGATCGAGGCGCTGTTCGATGCACGTGAAGCCGAGCTCACCGCGGCGGAGGAGGCGGCGTCTGCGGCGGCGGCGATCGTGCAGGATCGGCGGGACGCCCTGGATCGCGCGAAGGAGCTGGTGGCCGGCGCGGCGCAGGGACTCGCGGCGCTCGCGAGCCGGCTTGCAGGCTCGTGGGGACGGCTGGGCCGAGACGACGCCGTCGCGCCCGACGCCGGGTCCGTGGCGGCCGCCTTCGGCACCCTGCGCGAGGCGATCGTCGTCGCGCACGACGAGGCGGTCGGCCGCGGTGAGGAGGCGCGGCGCCACGCGGACCGTGCCGCCTCCGACCTCGCGGCGGTGCTTGCCGGCGTGGATCTGGCGCCCTCGGCCGACTTCGCCGCCGCGCTGGCGGCCGCCGGGGTGCGAAGTGGCGCCGCCGACGCCCACGTCACAGAGCTCGAATCCACGATCCAGCGCGCTGGCGACCTGGAGGCGAACGTGCTGGATGCCGAGTCGCGGCGCGACGTCGCCGACCGACTCACACGGGACCTGCAGCCCTCGAGGTTCCTGGCCTTCCTCCTGCAGGAGGAGCGCGCCGAGCTCGCGGAGCTGGGCAGCGAGCATCTGGACCAGCTCACCGACGGGAGCTACCGCTTCTCCCAGGACGACCGGTTCGACATCGTGGATCTGAACGCGGCCGACCAGGTCCGTCGGTCGGAGTCCCTGTCGGGCGGCGAGACGTTCCTGGCCTCCCTGGCGCTCGCCCTGGCGCTCGCGCAGATGGTGGCGCGCGGCGGCGGACGACTCGACGCCTTCTTCTTGGACGAGGGGTTCGGCTCGCTCGACCCCGACCATCTGCAGCGGGCGATGGAGGGGATCGGGCGGCTGGTTGCCGGCGACGGGGGCCGCCTGGTGGTGCTGGTCAGTCACGTGGCGGAGATGCGGGAGGCCATGGAGGATCTGATCGTGCTGGCCAAGCACGACCTCACGGGCGACACCGTCGTGCTGGGCGGCGCCGCGCTCGCCTGATCACCACCACGCGACGGCGCCGGTCTCGCCGGCGCCCGGGACCGATGCTCCTGGACGAACTGGTCATTCGTGACCGTTTTCCTTTGGGCCGGAGGCTTACTTTCGGGACCACGTATGCCGATAGAACGTCTCGAGTCGCAGTTCGAGCTTTCTCAGGGTGAGCCGGAGAGGGGACGATGGCTGGCACGAGGGACACGTTTCGCCTCGCGCGCACAGCGCTGACCGTCGTCGCGGTCGCTCTGGCCCTGTTGATCGTCCTCACATCTCTCGTCGGCGCGTCCAAGCGATCCGCCGCCGAGACCTCGGCCTCCGATGCGGCCCGGGTCCTCGTGCAGGAGAACCTCGCCGGCATCGTCACGGGCGCGGATCTCGTGCGGCCCGTGAACGAGGCCCGCGCACACGAGCTCGACGCGTCGATCGCCGGCCCGGTCCTGGGCGGTGAGATCGATGCCGTCACGATCTGGGACACGGACGGCACGATCCTGTACTCGTCGAACCCGGACCTGATCGGCACCCGGCTTCCGGAGGAGCGCTACCCCCTCAAGGCGATCCTGCGGGACGGCACCCACAGCATGGTGCTGAACGGCGTGTTCTCGACCCGGGTCCCCCTGGCGCCCGAGGGCAGCGACGCGTCGGCCGTTGCGCAGCTCGACCAGGCCTACGCGCAGATCTGGGCGGCCTCGGGCAAGCCGTGGCGGACGGCCTCGCTCGTGCTGGGCCTGCTGCTGCTGACGGCGCTGATGGGGATCTTCCTGGTCTCTCGCAAGGCCGCCCGGACCTGGAGCTTCACGGCCGGCGGCCTGCCCCAACCGATGCCGGGCGGCCGCCCTGAACATCCGGGCATCGCGAACGGTACGGGCCGCACGCAGGCGCCGCCCGACCTCCGTCGAGCGGAGGAAGGGCGCGTGCGAGCGGAGGCCCGGGCCACGACGGCGGAGGAGCGCGCCGCGGTGCTGCAGGAGCAGTACCGGAAGACCCTCGAGGAGTTGCAGGCGGCCACGATGAAGCTGCAAGGTGCCGCACTTGAGACTCCGTCCCGTCCCAACCCTGAGATCGAGGAGCGTCTCCTGAAGGCCGAAGGTCGCGTGAGGCTCCTCGAGGGTCAGCTCCGGTCCGTCAAGTCCGAGCGCGACAAGCTGTCGAGCGACGTCCAGGAACAGCGGGCGTCCGACTCGGTCGACACCCATCGTGCGAGTGCCGCCGAAGGAGAGGTCGCGGCGCTCCACAGCGAGCTCGAGACCGCTCAGCACGAGCTCGCCGGTGTGGTGAAGGAGCTCGAGGCCACCCGCAGAGAGCGCGACAAGTTCGTCGCTCGGTCCGAGGGGGCTGGCGATCTGCACAGCGCGGTCGCCGCCGCCGAGGCGCAGGCCCTGGAGGCGGACGCCCGAGTCGCCGACGCGGAGGCCCGCGCGACCCAGGCCGAGGCCCGCGCGACCGAGGCCGAGTCAGGCATCGCCGAGGCTGCGGCGCGAGCCGCCGACGCGACCGAGCGGGCCGAGGCCGCCGCTGCCCGCGTGAAGGAGATCGAGGACGCCGCGACCGGCGACGTCGCCGACGCGGCGGGCCAGCTGCAGGCGGCCAACGCCCGGCTCGCCGAGACGCAGGCCGCCACCGACACGGCGCGTCGTGAGGCCGCCGCAGCTCGTGCCGAGGCGGAGTCGTTCCGCGCCACGGCGGGCACGGAGCGGGCGGAGCTCGAGGACGCCTTCCGCGCGGAGCTCGCGAGCCGGGAGCAGGAGCTGATGGAGACCGCCAACGCTCGGGAGCACGAGCTGCGGCGAGCCACCGAGGGCCGTGAGCAGGAGCTGCGGTTGCAGGCCGAGGCACAGCAGCGTGAGCTGGAGACGGGTATCGAGCAGGCGGAGGCACGGGCGAAGGCCCTCGCCCTTCGGGAACAGGAGATCCTGGGCGACCTGGAGGCCCGCGACCACGACCTCACCGCCCTGCGCACCCATGAGGCCGAGCTGAACGCCGAGATGGCTGCGCTCAGGACCGAGGTCCAGACGGAGCTCGAGAACCGTGAGCACGAGCTCCGGACGCTCTTCACCTCCGAGCAGGCCTCCCTGCTGGCCGAGCTCGAGGCGTCGGCGGACGCGGAGCGCGCCCGCTTCGATGCGGAGCGCGCCCAGATGGAGACGCGCGAGGCGTCCCTGCGTGCCGAGGTGGGCACCCTTCGCGAGTCCCTGCACGGTGCGACCGCCGAGGTGAGCACCGCGGGCGGCGAGGTGGAGACGCTGCGCGCCGAGCTCGACACGGTGCGCGCGGACGCCGTCGGGACCGCACAGGAGCTGCAGACCGTCTGGGGAGAGCTGGAGGCGGCCCAGCAGGAGCTGACCACCGCGCTGGACCAGGTTCGCGGCTCACAGGCGAGCCTTGCGTCGGCGCACGCCGACATCGAGGAGCTGCGCAGCGGCACGGCGGATACCGACGGCGCCCTGCATCAGGCCCGTGAGGAGGCGACCCGGATCAACCAGGAGCTGGTCGAGGCCCGCGAGGAGCTCGCACGCGCCCAGGCGGAGATGCAAGGGGAGCTGACGCGCGGGGTCGAGGCCGTCGCGCGTGCCGAGGCCACCGAACGGGAGCTGCAGGAGGCGTCGATGCGCGCCGCCGCCGCCGAGCACGAGCTGGAGCGGCTGCGGGGCGAGGCCGAGATCGCCGGCCACGAGCTGGCCAGCCTCCGCGCCGTCGCCGAGTCGCAGACTGCCACTGCGCAGGAGCGCGAGGCGCTCGAGGAGATGCTCCGTGTGACCCAGGATCGCCTGAGCGGCAGCAACGACCGCGCCACCGAGATCGAGGGGCGTGCCGAGGCCGCCGAACAGGAGCTGGCCGACGCGCGGGAGCAGATCGAGGAGCTGGAGAGCCGCCTGCGTCAGATCGATATGTCGCAGGCCGTGAAGGCGCTGCGCCGTGAGGACGCCGAGGTGACGGATCTGGCCGAGGGGACGCCGACCGCCGAGGGGACCGTGTCGGCCGACGACCGTCGAGCCACCACCCCGTTCATGAAGGAGCTCTCGCTCGACGCGAAGAAGAGCCTGACCTCCATCCTCGGCCTATCGCTGACCCTCAAGCACAAGACCCAGGCGAAGGAACAGGCGCCGTTGCTGCGGCAGCTCGCCGCGTACGCGCGCAGGCTCGATCACACGGTGGCCGACATCCTGGAGGCCGACAAGCTCGTGCGGGGCGAGGTGGAGCTGCATCCACGGCGCACGGACCTGGAGGCCCTGGTGCAGCGCGTCGTCGAGGAGTCCCAGGTGGGCAACGACCACGACGTGCGCATGCAGACCGAACGGATCGTCGTGTCCCTCGACCCGGTGCGCACCGAGCAGATCCTGATGGGACTGCTGCGGGGAGCGACCGATCGCACCCCGCTCGGCTCGGCCATCACGATCCGCCTCACCAAGGGCGAGGGCGGCGCCCTCATCTCGGTGGAGGACGCGGAGGTCTCGTCCGATGTGTCCCTGTCCCCGGTCGTGGCGCGCTTCGCGGAGGTGCAGGGCGGGTGGGCGAAGGTGGAGAGCCGGCCGAACGGCGGCTCGGCGTTCCGCGTCTTCCTGCCGGCGGAGGGCATGATGCCCAACGGCGCGGAGGGTGCCGACCCCGACATCGAACTCAGCGTGTCGACACCCCGCACCGACCTGGAGATCGTCGTCAGCGACGAGCTCGATCAGGGTCGGGAGTACGCGATGGCCGCCGAGGACGACGACCCGTGGGCCGCCGGTCAGCTACTGGTCCAGGAGCTTCAGAAGCTCTCGCGCGACGACTAGTCGCTGGATCTGGTTCGTTCCCTCGTAGATCTGCGTGATCTTCGCGTCGCGCATGTAGCGCTCCACCGGGTACTCGCGGACATAGCCGTAGCCCCCCAGCACCTGCACCGCGTCGGTCGTCACCGACATCGCGTTGTCGGAGGCCACGCACTTGGCCACGCTCGAGTGGAACGTCATGCGCGGATCTTCGGCATCGCAGGCGGCGAGCGCCCGGTAGGTGAGCACACGGCCTGCCTCCACCTTCATCGCCATGTCGGCCAGCATGGAGCGGATCACGTCGAGGTCGGCGAGGCGCTTGCCGAACTGGCGACGCTCGGTGGCGTAGCGGGCGGCGAAGTCCAGCGCTCCCTGCATGATCCCTACCGCCTGCGCCGCGATGGCGGGGCGCGAATAGTCGAGCGTTCGCATCGCGATGGCGAACCCCCCGCCCTCCTCTCCGATCAGCCGATCTGCGGGGATCCGGGTGTCGGTCAAGATCACCTCCCGCGTCGGAGAGCCGTGGATCCCCATCTTGTGCTCGGGCTTGCCGAAGGAGACGCCCGGATCGTCGCGCATCACCACGAACGCGCTGACGCCCTTCGTGCGCTCCTGCGGGTCGCGCGTGGCGAACACCACGTACGCGTGCGACACACCGGCGCCGGTGATGAATCGCTTCGTCCCGTTCAGCGTGAAGCCTCCGTCATCGCGGACGTAGCGCGTCGTCATGGCCCCGGCGTCGGACCCCGCCCCGGCCTCGGTCAGCGCGTAGGACATCAGGATCTCGCCGCGGCAGATCCCCCGCGTGAACGTCCCGCGTTGCTCGTCGGTGCCCGCGATCGTGAGCGGGATCACGCCGAGCTTGGATACCAGCGGTGTGAGCGAGACGCCGGCCGACACCCGCGAAAGCTCCTCGATGAACACGCCGAACGCGAGCGCGCCGCCGCCGGATCCGCCGTCGGCCTCCGGATAGCCAACCCCCATCAGGTCGTTGTCGACCAGGGTCCGGTAGACGTCCTGCGGCCACTCGTCGGTCTCGTCGATCTCCGCCGCCCGCGGGCCGATCCGCTCCTCGGCGATCCGCCGCACGATCATGCGGAACTCCTCCAGCTCACCGGGCAACTCGTAGCGGCGATCGTCCATCCGATCGGTCCCGCTACGCCGGCGTCCCGGCGGCCCGGCGCACGATCAGCGCGTCGCCCTGGCCACCGCCGCCGCAGATCGCCGCCGCGCCCAGGTCCGCACCCCGTCTGCGCAGCTCGTGCGCGAGCGTCAGGACGATCCGCGCCCCGCTCGAGCCGATCGGATGGCCCAGCGCGACGGCGCCGCCGTTGACGTTCACCCTCGCCTCGTCCAGACCCAGCATCCTCGTGGAGTGGACGGGCACGGCCGCGAACGCCTCGTTGATCTCCACCACGTCGAGGTTGCTCGCGGTGAGGCCGCCCCGCTTCAAGGCCCGCTCCAGCGCCAGCGTCGGCACGGTGTGCAGGCTCGGGTATCGATCCGCCGACATGCCGTAGGCGACGATCTCGGCGATCGGGGTCAGACCGAGCTCCGTGGCCGCCTCCGCGCTGGCCACGACCACGGCGGCCGCGCCGTCGGAGATCTGCGAGGCGTTGCCGGCCGTCACCGTTCCCTCGGCGCCGAAGGCCGGGCGCAGCCCGGCCAGCACCTCCACGGAGGTATCGGGGCGGATGCCCTCGTCTCGATCGAAGACCACCGGCGCGCCCCGCGGTTGGGGCACCTCGACCGCCACCACCTCCTCGGCCAGAGCGCCGGACTCCCACGCCGCGTGCGCCCGAGCGTGCGAGCGCGCCGCCCAGGCATCCTGGTCCGCACGCGTGATCCCCAGCTCCGCGCTGACGGCGTCGGTGCCCTCGCCCATGTGCTGCTCGGTGAAGCTCGACCAGAGTCCGTCGTGGATCATGGAGTCCACGAGCTGCGCGTCGCCCAGGCGCGAGCCGTCGCGCGCCTTCGGCAAGAGGTAGGGCGCGTTCGTCATGGACTCCATGCCTCCCGCGACCGCGATGTCGATCTCTCCCGCACGGATCATCTGGTCGGCCAGCGCCACGGCGGACATCCCCGACAGGCAGACCTTGTTCAGGGTGATGGCCGGCACCTCCTTCGGGACGCCGCCGGCGATCGCCGCCTGCCGCGCGGTGATCTGACCCTGGCCCGCCTGCAGCACGTGGCCCATGATCACGTAGTCGACCCGCTCGGGCGCGACCCGTGCGCGAGCGAGCGCCTCGGCGATCGCGATGCCGCCGAGGTCCATCGCGCTGAAGCCGGTCAGCGCCCCCCGGAACCGCCCGATCGGCGTGCGGGCACCGGCCACGATGACGGAGCGGGTCATGGCATCAGTCTACGACCGGGCTCCTGTCGGGCGTGACGCCGGCGCGGTCCTAGGACTGCGGTCGCGCGCTCAGGGCGCCCTCGATGACCTGGAGGATCTCTTTGCCCACCAGCTCGTCGCGCTGGATCAGCGCGTCGGCCAACCGCCGGTGCACGTCGCGGTTGGCGGCCAAGAGAGCCTCCACGCGCTGCTTCTGCTCGGTGAGGATGTCCTCGACCCGCTCCTTGCCCTGCTGGTCGGAGAGCACCTTGGCCACCAGGTTGGTCCGCCCGATGGGGCCCTCCGCGATGGCGTCGAAGGAGATGAGGGAGCCGGCCATCCCGAACGAGCCGACCATCTGCGCCGCCAGCGACGTGGCGGCCGCCAGATCCGAGGCCGGGCCGGTGCCCGACTCACCCAGGAGCTGCTCCTCCGCCACCAGGCCGCCCAGCGCGATCGCGATGCCGGCCTCGATCTCCGATCGGGTCTGGGTGAAGCGCTCCTCCGAGTCGCCGTGGGCCAGCAGGCCGAGCGAGCCCCGACGCTTGATGATGGACAGGACCTCGAGGCGCCGGCCCTTCCCCAGGAAGTACGCCACGGTGGCATGGCCCGCCTCGTGGATCGCCACCGCCGACCGGTCGCCCTCGGTGTAGACCACCGGCTGCTTGATGCCGATCTCGTCGGTGAGCTTGGCCTCGTACACGTCGTCCAGGTTCATCTGGCGCCGTCCGTCGCGGAGCGCCAGCAGGATCGACTCGTCGAAGAGGTGCTCGATCATCACCGGCGTGTAGCCGAAGGTGTCGTGCGCCAAGCGCTCGCGCGCCTCCGGCTCGTCGAGCTGCTCGTGATGGGACTTGCGGTCCATGAAGAAATCGATCAGCTCGCCACGGCCCTGCTTCGTGGGCAGGTCGAAGTAGAGGCGCCGGTCGAACCGTCCCGGCCGCAGGAGCGCCGGATCGAGCTGGTCGGCGCGGTTGGTGGCCGCGATCAACAGGATGTTGTTGTACTCGGGTCGCAGGGCTCGGATCTGCCGGTCCGACGGGAGGTAGGCGTTCACCCATCCCACCATCCGTGCCTTCATGCGGTCGCGCCACGGCGGCTGATCGAACGACTGCATCTCGATCAGCAGCTCGTTCACCATGGAGCCCGAGTCACCGCTGCCGAACGCCGAGACGGTGCGGGCCAGGCCCGGGTCCGCCGGGGGCGGCGAGAAGGCCAGGCCACCGCGTGCCCCCGCCACCGCATCGATCTCCTCGATGAACCCGATCGCGCCGCCCTCCTTGCGTGCGAGCTTGCGCAGGGCCTTGAAGAACGAGCGGACGCGTCGGGCCGACATCCCCTGCCACATGGAGGCGAACGCAGGCGCGGAGATGAACAGGAAGGGCACGCCGGCCTGCTTGGCCATCGCCTTGGCCAGATAGGTCTTGCCGGTGCCCGGTGGCCCCTCGAACAGGATGCCGCGACGCGGGTTGCCCCCCAGCTCCTTGCGGAAGGTCGCGTAGCCCAAGAAGACGTCGAGCGTGCGGGCGACCTCGTCCACCTGCGTGTCGAGGCCCTTCACGTCGCTCAGTCCCAGCTCGATCTGTTCGGGCCGCACGACGATGTGCGGGGAGCGCCCCGAGAAGAACGGCATGGCCACCATGGCGAAGATCGCAACGAAGATCAGGATCACCGGCAGGAACAGGATGAAGTCGGGCGGCAGCGCCGGGAGCTGCAACGGGCGATGGTCGACGTAGCGGTACCACAGGTACAGGTCCAGGATCCCGATGGTCCCATAGGCACGGGCCAGACGCTTGCGGCGGGTCCGCTCACGCATCCGGAAGACGTCGGCGCGGCCCTTGCGGAGCAGGGACGACCCCTCGACCAACGCTGCCTCGGCGGAGCGGTTCTTCTCGGTGGTCACTCGTCACGCTCCTGGGTGGTGAGGGGTCGGTCGGGGAAGCACCCGGCCGCTGCGGCGAATCCTACGCCGAGATGTGCGGCCGCGTACATCCGCCATTCGGCACGGCACCTGTGCCGTCCGGTCCCCGCAGGGTCCAGCGCGTGCCCAGCGGGCTCCCCGGTCCTGCCGCCACCGCGCACTACCGGCTATCGTGCGCGGACGTGGCGCGCAAGAAGCAACCGCCGATCAGCGACGAGGACCGGGAGGTCGTCGGTCGTCTGCTGCGCGAGGTGCGCCGGGCCGCGGGCTATCGGTCGGTGGAGACCGCGGCCGTTGTCGCCGGCTGTCCCGCGGCCCGCCAGACCATCTACGGCTACGAGCGCGGCGGGTTCACGCCGTCCCTCTCCCAGTTCCTGGAGCTCGTGGCGTTCTACGTCCTGGACGCGCCGGCCGCCGACGCGAAGCCGACCGAGGACCTCCACGCGCACGGTGTGGCCGCCGTCGTCCGTGCCCTGTCCTTGCCGGCCTATCACGTCACCGAGGCCATGGAGCTGATCGCCCGCATGCAACCGGCTCCACCCCTGCGGCCCGCCCGCCGCCGCACGAGGCCGGCGTGACCTTCACCCAGATCGATCACGTCGGCATCGCGGTCGACGACTTGGAGGCGGCCGTGGCACGCCACCGGCGGCTCTTGATGGCGGAGCCGGTCCATCGTGAGACCGTGGCCGATCAGGGTGTGGAGGAGGTGCTGTTCGCGATCGGATCGTCGTACGTGCAGCTGTTGGGTGCGCTGGGTGCCGACACGCCGGTCGGCGCGTTCCTGGCGGCGCGCGGACCGGGGCTGCATCACGTGGCGTACCGCGTCGACGACATCGACGCCGCCCTGGCGGAGCTGGGCGCCGACGGTGCGCGGCTGATCGACGAGACCCCGCGCCCCGGCTCGCGGGGCACACTGATCGCGTTCGTGCACCCGCACGCCACCGGCGGCGTCCTGATCGAGCTGGTGCAGGAGCCGCAGGGAGCGACTACAGGTCGGTAAGGCCCTCGGCCGGGGCGTTCACCAACACCGACACGTTCCCCTCGGGCAGCTCACCGTCGCCCATGAGCTGATGGACCTCGCCCGTCTGCTCGTAGCGGTACACCGATCCGAGCGTGGTGCGGATCTTCCCGTCGGCCACCAGCTGATTGAAGGCGGCCGCCTGCTCGTCGTTGAATAGATGTGAGCCCTGGTAGCGCTTCTGCATGAACCACAGGTAGCGCACGTCGATCATGGTGTCGTAGCCGGTGGTGCCGGCGCAGATCACGATCATGCCGCCGCGATCGCACACGAAGTTGGACGTGGGGATCGTGTCCTGCCCGGGGTGCTCGAACACGATGCGAGGCGAGCGCTTCTCACCCAGCACCTCCCAGACCGCCTTGCCGAAGGCCTTTGCGCCGTCGAACCAGCCCTTCCAGTCAGGAGAGTCCCACGCCGGCGGGACGCCCCAGTGGTCGAACCGCGTGCGGTCGATGAAGCCGACGGCGCCGAGGGACTTCGCGTACTCACCCTTCTTCGGGTTGGAGACCACCGCCACCGCCCTGCCTCCGGCCTCCGTGACAAGCTGCACCGCAAGCGATCCCAGGCCCCCTGAGCCGCCCCACACCAGCACCACATCGCCGGGCTGCACCGTGTGCGGCGGCCAGCCGTGCAGCATGCGGTAGGCGGTGGCCCCGGTGAGGGTGGGAGCGGCGGCCTCCTCCCAGGTGAGGTGGTCGGCCTTCGGCAGGCACTGGTGCGACTGCACCTTCGCGAACTGGGAGAACGAGCCCCAGCACGAGTCGTAGCCCCAGACGCGGAAGCTGGGGGCCAGGCCCGGATCGCCGCCCGCCAGCACATGGGGATCGTCCGGATCCCACTGGCCTGCATGCACGACCACTCGGTCGCCGACCTGCACGTCGGAGACCTCCTCGCCGACGGCGTACACCACGCCGGAGGCGTCGGAGCCCACGATGTGGAAGTCGGTGGGCTCGTTCCAGCGGGCCTGACCCTTCGTCACGTCCACGGGGATGCCCCGGGCCGCCCACACGTTGTTGAAGTTCACACCCGCGGCCATGACCGCCACCAGCGCGTCCCGCGGTCCCAGCGCGGGGACCTCGATCACCTCGTCGACGATGGCGGTGGACGGCTCGCCGAAGCGTTCGGAACGGACGAGCTGCGCGTGCATGCGCGCCGGCACCTCGCCGACGGGCGGCAGCTCCCCGATCTCGTACAGATCCTTCCCCATGCGCTTAGCCCTTCTCCCGCGGACGATGGACGACCCGGGCACCCTAGCAAGCGCTCGGGCACGTACCCACCTGCGGACTCACGCGGACGGGACCAGCGCGACCGGGCAGGTCTCGGCGCGCGGGCACCAGCCGCAGTAGACCCCGGGGACCAGCACGGCGTCGCGTCCGCCGGCCAGCGCCGCGGCCGCGCGCGCCGCCGCCACCACCCGATCGGCGGCGTGGAACAGCGTGTCCTCGGTCACGTCCTCGGCCTGCCACTCGCCGGAGTCCAGGAAGAGCGATGCGACGCGGTAGGGCGGCACCCCGAACCGGAGCGTCATCAGCAGGGCGTACAGGCGCATGTCCTCCGCGTACTCGGGATAGGCCCCGCCGGTCTTGAGATCGATGGCCAGGCGCATGGCCCGCGTGGGCTCGGCCCTGCGAGGCAGGCCCAGGACCAGGTCGATGCGCCCGGAGAGGGTGAGCGTGCCGCCCAGCAGCTCCGCCTTCGCCGGCAGCTCCGTGATGGGCGCCAGGTCGCTTCGGAGATCCCGCAGGGACGGGAACGACGCGCGGAACAACGCCACCCTGCGCACGACGTCCATCAGCACCTCGTCCTGCTCCGGCGCCGAGAGCGTCCGCCAATGCTCGGCGAAGCGGGCCTCGCTCTCCACCAGGCGGTCTGCGGCCCGAGCCGCGACCGCGTGCGGATCGAGCTCGTCGCGCGAGCCGACCTCCACCTCGATCGCCCGGTGCAGCAGCACCCCCGCGGCGCTCTTCGCGTTGTGCTGGAACTGCGGCCCCTCCCCCAGGATCGCGGCCTGGAACTTCCCCTCGCACCGGCCGTGGTCGGTGACCTTCTCCTTGCCGAGCCACAGGGGTTCGCGCAGCTCCAATCCGCGCACCGCGTCCTCGATCCGGTCCACGAGGCGCTGGCGCAGGTCGGCGGGGAAGAGCGGCCGCTCGCCGATCCCGATCAGCTGCTCGAGGGTCCTGCGCTGCGGGTCGGTCATCTGCATGCGTGCATGGTAGGTGTACCCACCGACATGGCCGAGACCCCCGACGAGATCCTGCGAGCCCTCGCCGATCCTCAGCGACTGGCGATCGCCGGGGCGCTGGCCCGCGAGGACGCGTCGGCCCGCACGCTGGCCGACGAGCTGGGCCTGCCGCTCGGCCGGGTCCGCACGCACCTCAACAGGCTCACCGCCACCGGCGTCGTCCGGTTGCACGAGGACCGCACCTCGTACCGGCTGGACCCCGAGACCCTCCGCTGGGCCGCGGAGCAGGTGGGGCCGCCACGTGAGGCAGGCCTCGCGCTGGGCGCCGCCAACCAGGGCGAAGAGACCGTGCTGCGCACCTTCTTCCGTGCCGGACGTCTCGTCGAGGTCCCCGTGAAGGAGTCGAAGCGACGGATCGTGCTGGAGCGGCTGGCCTCGGAGTTCGAGCCCGGACGGCGCTACGAGGAACGGGAGGTGAACGCGATCCTGGGCGCGTTCGCCACCGACCACGCCTCGATCCGCCGCTTCCTGGTCGACGAGGGCTTCCTGGATCGCGACCACGGTGTGTACTGGCGGGCCGGGGGTCGCGTGGAGGTCGAGACGCGTCCCCCGCCGCGACCAGGCTAGACTCCCGCCATGGCCAAGACCAGCGACGACCTGCCGACCGACGTGTCCGATCCCGTGATCGTGTCCGTGGAGGACCGGATCCAGGAGCTGCGGAAGAAGAAGAGGGCCGCTCTGACCCCCGGCGGTCGCGACGCCGCGAAGAAGCAGCACGACCGCGGCAAGCTCACCGCCCGGGAGCGCCTGGACCTCCTGATGGACCCGGGGTCGTTCGCGGAGATGGACCCGTTCGTGGTGCACCGGTCGCACGACTTCGGGATGGACCGCAACCGTCCGCCGGGCGACGGCGTCATCACCGGCTACGGCACGATCGACGGACGGAAGGTCTTCGTGGCCAGCCAGGACTTCACGGTGTTCGGCGGCTCGATGGGGGAGGTCATGGCGCAGAAGGTCTGCAAGGTGATGGACCTGGCCATCAGCACCGGCGCCCCGTTCATCTCGATCAACGACTCGGGGGGCGCACGGATCCAGGAGGGCGCGGCCAGCCTGGCAGGGTACGGCTACATCTTCGAGCGGAACGTGCGCGCCAGCGGCGTGATCCCGCAGATCAGCATGGTGATGGGGCCGTGCGCCGGCGGGGCCGTCTACTCCCCCGCCATCACCGACTTCACCGTGATGGTGAAGGAGACCTCGCACATGTTCATCACCGGTCCCGACGTGATCAAGACCGTCACCGGCGAGGACGTGACCTTCGAGCAGCTCGGTGGTGCCATGACGCACGCGTCGCAGTCCGGCGTCGCCAGCTTCGTCGCCCAGGACGACGAGGACGCCCTGCTGCAGGTGCGCTACCTGCTGAGCTTCCTGCCCTCGAACAACCTGGAGGATCCGCCCTCGTATGCGACCGGCGACGACCCGGATCGGCGCGACGACAACCTCACCCACATCATCCCCGACTCCGCCAAGGCGCCCTACGACATGCACGAGGTGATCCGCACCATCGTCGACGACGGCGAGTTCATGGAGGTGTTCCCGCTGTGGGCCATGAACATCGTGATCGGGTTCGCCCGGCTGGACGGCCGCACGGTGGGGATCGTGGGCAATCAGCCGAAGGTGCTGGCCGGCACGCTCGACATCGACGCCAGCGAGAAGGCCAGCCGGTTCGTGCGGTTCTGCGACTGCTTCAACATCCCGATCCTCACGCTCGTGGACGTCCCTGGATTCCTGCCCGGCACGGAGCAGGAGTACCACGGCATCATCCGACACGGCGCGAAGCTGCTGTACGCGTTCGCGGAGGCGACGGTGCCGAGGATGACGGTCATCACGCGCAAGGCCTACGGCGGCGCGTACCTCGTGATGAACTCCAAGCACCTTCGCGCCGACGTCTCGTTCGCCTGGCCGACCGCCGAGATCGCGGTGATGGGGGCGGAGGGAGCGGTGAACGTCGTGTTCCGCAAGCAGATCGCGAAGGTGGCCGATCCCGAGAAGAAGCGCGCCGAGCTGATCCGCGAGTACCGGGAGAAGTTCTCCACCCCCTACGCGTCCGCCGAGCGTGGGTTCATCGACGACGTCATCGAGCCCGCCGAGACGCGCCCCCGCCTGATCCAGGCCCTCCGCATGCTGTCCACGAAGCGCGAGTCGGTGCCTGCCCGCAAGCACGGGAACATCCCGCTCTAGCCATGGACGGGCCCGAGCGCCGCTTCGAGTTTCCCGACGGCATGTCCCGCGAGGACGAGCGCGCCATCCTGAACGCCCTCGAGCGCTACTTCGTGCTGGAGAGCCCCAAACCCAACGCCTGGGTGCTGCAGGGCCGGGTGGACGCGATCGGCGTGGGTGCACTGCAGTCCCGGCGGCTGGCCCGCGCCTCCTGGCCGGGCGTGCGCGCCGCCTTCGTGCGGTACGGGGTCCCGCCGGCGCACGGCCGCGGCGACACCAGGTAGCGGTGGGAGCGGCGAGCGGCGGAGGCATCGCGTGAGGGTCGCGCTCGACATGCGCCTGGCGTTCCATCGTCGCGGCGGCATCGCAACGTACGCGGCGCGTCTGCTGGAGGCGCTCTCTCGAGTGGAGCCCGCCTCGACGTTCATCGAGGTCCGCGACCGACGCGACCGATCGCGCAGCGCCGGCCTGTCCAACGTGCGGACCCTGCGTGTCGTCACCCCCGCGCACTTCCCGTCCGAGGCGTTCACGCTGCCGGTCGAGCTGTTGCGCGCGCGAGCGGATCTGTTCCATGCGACCGACTTCGTCGCCCCGTGGCCGAACCCGACGCCGACCGTCGTGACGATCCACGACCTGACGTTCCTGCGTCGCCCCGACGTGATGACGCCCCAGGCCGCCCGGTACTACGCCCAGGTGCCGAGATCCGTCCATCGAGCACGTGCCGTGATCGCCGTCTCCGCCGCCACCAAGCACGACGTCGTGACGATGCTGGGTGTGCCGGAGGATCGCGTGCGTGTGGTGCCGCTGGCCGCCGACGCCGCGTTCCGTCCCGTGGACGACGAGGGTCTGCTGCATCGCGTCCGAGATCGGTTCGGCCTGCCCGCCAGATTCGTGCTCTTCGTCGGCACGCGGGAGCCGCGGAAGAACCTGGGCGCCCTACTGGACGCCTGCGCCGAGGTGCGCGACGCGGATGGGCCCGTGCCGCTGGTGGTGGTGGGCGAGCGGGGCTGGCTCTCCGACGATCTCGAACGGAGGCTGCGGACTCAGGAGGGCGTGTCGGTGCTGGCAGGCGTCCCCCCGCAGGATCTTGTGGCCATCTACAACCTCGCCACCGTCCTCGCCCTCCCCTCGCTCGACGAGGGTTTCGGCCTCCCGGTGGTGGAGGCCATGGCGTGCGGCACTCCCGTCGTGTGCTCCCGTGTGGGCGCGCTGCCCGAGGTGGCGGGCGGCGCCGCGCTGCTGGTGGATCCCCTGGACGTCGGCGGCATCGCCACCGCGCTCAGCTCGGTGCTGGAGGACGCCGCCCTTCGCGAGGGGATGCAGGAGCGTGGGCTCGCTCGGGCCGCAGCCTTCGGATGGGATCACACGGCCAAGGAGACGGCCGCCGTGTACCACTCGGTGCTGGCGGAGGGATCCTCGTGAGGATCCTGTTCGTGACACCCGACCTGCCGCTCCCCGCACACAAGGGAACGGCCATGCGCAACGTGGCCCTGCTGCGTGCGGCCGCGCGGCGCCATGAGGTGGCCCTGGTGTCGTTCGCGGGCGACGGTGTCGCCGTCGATCCGGATCTCCGCGAGATCTGCCGACACGTCGACACCGTGCCGCTGCGCGCGCCGTCCACGGCGGCGCGGTTCGCCGGCCTCGCGTCCCCTCAGCCCGACATGGTCCGGCGGTTCCGCTCGAACGCGCTGGCCGAGCTCGTCGGCAGGCGGTGCGAGCGGTTCGAGCCCGAGGTCGTCCAGATCGAGGGCCTGGAACTCGGGCCGATCCTCCGGGTCGCGCAGGCGGACGGGCGGGCGGCCACGATCCTGGACGAACACAACTGTCAGCACGGGCTGCTCCGAACCCCGGTCGCGCAGAATGGCGATCTGCCGGGGCCGCGCGCCCTCTGGTCGCGCCTCCAATACCCGCGCGTGCGCCGGTTCGAGCGCTGGGCCTGCCGGACCGCCGACGTGGTCGCCGCCGTCTCCGAGGAGGACGCGGCCTGCCTTCGCGACCTCGACGAGCGGATCGCGGTGACGGTGGTGCCCAACGGGGTCGACGCGCCGCCGCTGGTGGCGCTGCAGCGGCGGCTGGCTGATCCGCCCCGGCTCCTGTTCGCCGGCACCATGGACTACCGGCCCAACGTGGACGGGATCACATGGTTCGTGCGCGAGGTCTGGCCACTGCTGGCGTCCGAGGCGCTCGAGCTGGACATCGTCGGGCGCAACCCCGATCCGAGCGTTCGTGCGCTGGCCGGTGCCGGCGTGCACGTCGTCGGCGCCGTGCCGAGCATGGCGCCCTACCTGTCGTGGGCGGCGGCGGCCGTCGTCCCGATCCGCTCCGGCGGCGGGTCCAGGCTGAAGGTGCTGGAGGCGATGGCGGCCGGCGTCCCGGTGGTCACCACCTCCGTCGGGATCGCCGGTGTGGCGGCGACGGCCGGCGTCCACCATCTGTGCGCCGACGATGCCGCCGATTTCGCACAGGCGATCCGACGCACGCTCGCCGATCCCGGTGGTGCGCAGGCGCGCGTCCATGCGGCTCGTGCTCTCGTGGAGTCCACCTACGACGTGTCGGCCGTCGCGAGGGCGCACGAGGTCGCGCTGGAGCTCGCCGTGCGTGCGCACACCCGGCGAGATGGCGCGTGAGAGACTGCGCCGGCGCCCCATGAACGTCACCCTGATCTCCACCGTGCTCGACGCAGAGCAGCACCTGCCGGCGTTCCTCGACTCCGTGCGAGGACAGACGGTCCCGCCCCACGAGATCGTGATCGTGGACGGCGGATCGTCCGACGGCACGCTCGAGATCCTCCGCCGCGAGGAGGCCGTCACCGTCATCCAGGAGCCTGGCGCCAACATCTCGCGCGGCCGCAACGTCGCCATCGCCGCCGCCGCGCACGATGTGCTGGCCGTGGCCGACGCCGATTGCGTGCTGGACCCCGGGTGGCTCGCGCATCTGGTGGCCCCGATCGCAGCGGGCGCCGACGTGGCGATGGGATTCACCGCGCCGATCGCCGAGGGCTTCCTGCAGGGATGTCTGGCGGCCGTCAACTTCCCCATCGACGCCGGCGAGGTGGACCCGTCGCGGTTCATGCCCAGCGCGCGGAGCGTGGCCTTCCGCCGCGACGCGATCGAAGCGGCCGACGGATACCCGGAGTGGCTCCCGATCGGCGAGGACATGTGGGTGAACCACCGGTGGCGGCAGCTGCGGCTGGACATGCGCTTCGCGCCCGAGGCCGTCGCGCACTGGCGACTGCGGCCCACGCTTCGGGCTACCTGGCTGCAGTACTTCCGCTACGCGCGCGGGGACGCGCAGGCGGGGATGTACGCCGAACGGCACGCGCTGCGCTACGGCGTGTACCTGGGGGGCGCGGGGGCGCTGTCCTCGCGGCGACCGCTCCCCGTGCTGGCCACCGCCCTCGGCGCCGCTGCCTACGCGCACACGCCGATCCGGCGGGCATGGCGCCGGCTGCCCTCTGCGTCCCAGCGCGCCGCGGCGACGGCGGTGGTGCCGGTGCTTATGGCGTGGATCGACACTGCGAAGATGGCGGGCTACGCCGTGGGGCTGGCCGATCCGTCCCGTCGCCCGTAGTCGTAGAAACCCCGGCCGCTCTTGCGCCCCAGGTGGCCTTCGGCCACCATCCGCCGCAGGACCGGGGGCGACTCGTAGCGAGGATCGTCGAACTCGCGAGCCAGCACCTCGGCGATGAACACACAGGTGTCGATCCCGATCAGGTCGGCGAGCTGCAGCGGTCCCATGGGATGGCCCAGCCCGAGCGAGATGGCGGTATCGATGTCCTCCCGAGTGGCGAGTTCCTCGTCGTAGATCCGAGCGGCGTCGTTCAGGAACGGGACCAGCAACCGGTTCACGATGAACCCCGCCCGATCCAGCGATCGGACCGTCGTCTTGCCGAAGCGCTCGGCGACGGCCCGCGCGAACGCGAACGTCTCCTCGCTGGTGCGGCTCGAGGCGATCAGTTCCACCAGCGGCATGACCGGCGGCGGGTTGAAGAAGTGCATGCCGATCACCCGGTCGGGACGCGCGGTGGCGGCGGCGAGCTCGCCGATCGGGATCGACGAGGTGTTGGACGCCAGCACCACGTGATCGCGCGTGCGATCGCTCAACGTCCGGAAGATGGCGAGCTTCGCCTCGATCTGCTCGGTGGCCGCCTCGATCACCAGGTCGGCGTCGCGCAATGCGTCCATCGACGTGGCTCCGATCACGCGGCCGGCGATCTCCTCCCGCTGCGACTGCTCCAGCTTGCCGCGCTCCACGGCCGTGGACAGGGACGCATCGATGCGCCGCCGGCCTGCCGCCACCAGATCATCGTCACCTTCGATGAACGTCACCGCGCAGCCGGCTCGGGCAGCCACCTCGACGATGCCCGACCCCATCAGGCCGCAGCCCACCACCCCCACCCGCTCCACATCGGCCGCATCCATGAATCGTCCCTCCCGGCACTCACATCGTCATCGGTTGCAGCGTACCGTCGGGGTGATCGCCGGCGCGCCCACATGGCGTAGTATCGTTCGGCATGGCTTCCCTGTCCCAGGCAGCTCGCCGCGGGCCGGGCGTGGACCGACGCCGCTGGGCGGCGATCGCATGCTCCGTCCTCGTCCTGTCGCTCCTCACCCTGCCTGCCACCGCCGACACGAAATCCGAGCTCTCCTCCGCCCGTGACCGCGTGGCAGCGCTGGAGTCCGACATCAAGGATCAGCGCGCCGACCTCGCTCGACTCCAATCCGAGGCCGACGCGATGGCCACACGGGCGTCGGCGGCAGAGGGCAAGCTGGAGGAGATCAAGGGAGAGCTCCGGGATATGCAGGCCTCCCTCGCTCGGGCGAAGAGCCGCCTGGCGGCCGTCCAGGAGCAGTTCGACGCGCGTACGCGAGATCTCTACATGCAGGGCCCTGCGAACAACTTCAACTTCATCCTCGGTGCGGCCTCCATGAACGACCTCTCCGATCGTCTGGAGTACGCCTCCGTCCTCACCCAGGCCGACACCGATCTGGCGAACGAGGTGCAGAACCTGAGCGATCAGCTCACCACCGCCGTGGGGGCCCAGCAGACGCTCACGGCACGGCAGGCCGACGCCGTCGATGCGCTCAATACACAGATGGACGCGTTGAACGCCCAGTTCGATCGGCAGCAGGCCATCGTCGATGCGATCGCGGCCAAGCAGGCCGAGGCGGAACGGATCGTGTCGGGCCTGCAGAAGAAGTACCGCAACGAGCTGGCGGCGATGATCGCCCCCGGCGGGGGGAGTCCAGGCGGTATCTCGGGCATCTTCCAGACGTGCCCGGTGGGCCAGCCCCGAGCCATCTCCAACGGCTTCGGCGCACCCCGGTACGGTGGGGGCTACCACCTACACGCGGGCAACGACATCATGGCGCCGACCGGCACCCCCATCTACGCTCCCTTCGCCGGGGTGGCTCGATCGTCGTACGACAGCCTGGGGGGCAACGCCGTCTACGTGACGGGCGCCACCGGATACGTCTACAACGCGCATCTCAACGGGTTCTCGTCGAACTCCAACGGTTCGGTGCAGGCCGGTGACGTGGTCGGGTACGTGGGATCGACCGGCGACACCAGCACCCCGCACGACCACTTCGAATGGCACCCGAACGTGATCCCGTCCGGCTGGCCCGCCAGCCCGTACGGGTATTCGGTCATCGGCGACGCGGTGAACCCCTATCCGGCGCTCGCCGCGGTCTGCTAGCCGCGTTCGGGGTGGGTCGGACCGTCCGACGGGCGATGCGGCGCGGGCAGCCGCAGACGCTTCAGCAGCAGGGCGTTCATGGCCACGATGAAGCTCGAGCCCGACATCGACAGCGCGGCGATCTCGGGCCGTAGCACCAATCCGAACGCCGGCTCGAAGACACCGGCGGCGATCGGTAACGCGATCGCGTTGTAGCCCACCGCCCAGCCCAGGTTCTGGCGCATCTTGCGCAGGGTGCCGCGCCCGATCTGGATCGCTGCCGCCACGTCGAGAGGATCGGAGCGCATCAGGACGACATCGGCCGTCTCGATCGCGACGTCGGTGCCCGCACCGATCGCGATGCCCAGATCGGCCTTCGCGAGCGCGGGCGCGTCGTTCACACCGTCCCCCACCATCGCGACCTTCCGCCCGTTGGCCTGAAGCCGCTCGACCTCCGTGGCCTTGTCCGCCGGGAGGACCTCGGCGATCACGGTATCCACGCCTAGCATCCCTGCGATCCGATCGGCGGTGGCCCGGTTGTCCCCCGTCAGCATCACGACCTCGATCCCGAGACCCTTGAGGGACGCCACCGCCTCGGCTGCCGTCTCCCGGGCGGCATCCGCGATCCCCAACACGCCGACCGCTCTGCCGTCCACGGCCGCGATCACCGCGGTGCGGCCCCCCGCCGCGATCCGCGACCGTTCATCCTCCAGCGGCGCGAGATCGATCCGCTCGCGCTCCATCAGCCGAGGGTTGCCGACCACGACCCGGCGCCCGTCCACGGTGGCCACGGCCCCGTGCCCCGGAACGTTCTCGAAATGCTCCGCCCTCGCCCGCGGCACCGAGCCTGCATCCGCTCGCCGGACGACCGCCTGCGCCAGTGGATGCTCGGACTCACGCTCGACAGCGGCGGTCAGCCGCAGCAGTTCCTCCTCTGACATGTCGTGGGGGACGATGTCGGTCACCTCCGGCTCGCCCTTGGTCAGGGTGCCTGTCTTGTCCATCACGACCACCTCGATCCCGGCGGCCGTCTCCAGCGCCATGGCGCTCTTGAACAGGATCCCGCGGTCGGCGCCCAGCCCGGTGCCGACCATGATCGCGGTCGGCGTGGCCAGCCCTAGGGCATCCGGGCACGTCACCACCACCACGGTGATGGCGAACAGGATCGCCTCGGACAGTGGACGGCCGGCCAGCATCCACGCCGCCAGCGTGCCGACGCCTCCCACCAGCGCGACGAGGACGAGCCAGAACGCCGCTCGATCCGCCAGTCGCTGACCGGGAGCCTTGGAGTTCTGAGCCTCCTGCACGAGCTTCACGATCTGTGCCAGCGCGGTGTCCGAGCCCACCCGGGACGCCCGCGCCCGCAGCGTGCCGTTCTCATCGATCGTAGCGCCGATGAGCTCCGAGCCCGGCCCCTTGTGCACGGGGAGGCTCTCCCCCGTCACCATGGACTCGTCCACCTCGCCCTCGCCCTCCTCGACGACGGCGTCGACCGGGATCCGGGACCCAGGACGGATCAGCAGGAGATCACCCTGCACGACCTCTGCGGTCGGGACCTCCACCTGTTCGCCGTCCCGGACAACGGTGGCGGTCGGAGGCGCGAGGTCCAGCAGCGTGCGGATGGCCTCGTTGGCGCCGCCGCGAGCGCGCATCTCGAACCAGTGCCCGAGCAGCACGAAGGTGGTGAGGACGCAGGCGGCCTCGTAGAAGACATCGCCATCGCCGCCGGCGAGGGTGACGGCGAGCGAATACCCCCACCCCGCGCCCACCGCCACGGCCACCAGGACCATCATGTCGAGGGTGCGGGCGCGGAACGCCCTGAGCGCCCCGTCGAAGAAGATCCACCCTGCGTAGAAGACCACCGGGAGGCTGAGGATCAACTGGACGACGTCGTCTCGTATGCCCCACGGTGCGGCCAGGGTGAAGCCCAGCACCTCACGGCCGATCCGCGACCAGAGCAGGACCGGGATCGACAGGGCGGCGGCGACGAGGAACCGGGTACGCATGTCGCGGACCATGTCGTCCATGGACATCCCCGCATGCCCCCCGTGGCCCATGGCGTCCTGCGGGGTCCGGACCGAGGGGTCCGCCCGTGCCTCCTGCATCGGGTCGCAGAGGTGGCTGGGCACCGATCCACCGGCGCAGTGGTAGCCGCACGCCTCGATCCAGGTGCGGAGGTCCCGGATCGACGTGACCGTTGCATCGAACGTGACCGTGGCGGTCTGCGCCACCGGGTTCGCCTCCACACGAACCACGCCGGGACGGCGGGCCAGCACGCGCTCGACCACGTCCTTCTCGCTCGCGAAGTGCAGACCACCCACGTGCAGCGTCGCCGTCTCCACGCCGTCACCGCCGCGATGGTGAGCGGCGTGCGATGCCGCCGGCATGCTGTGATCGTGCACCGCTGGATGGTCGTGCACGCGACCCCCGCCTCGTCGTCGTGTCTCGGTTCTCTGTATACCCCAGAGGGGTATACTACCCCACGGCGAGAGACGGAGGAGCTCATGATCGATCCGGTCTGCGGGATGACGGTCACACCCGAGGATGCGGCCGCCGCCTGGGAGCACGGCGACGTCGTGTACTACTTCTGTTCCGTGGGGTGCATGGAGCGCTTCCGCGAGACGCCCGAGGGGTTCCTGACACCGGGCGGGAACGAGGGACAGCCGTGATGATCGGCGAGAGCCGAGGACGCGTATGACCGGCTACGAGCTGAACAAGAAGGACCTGCAGGATCGCCTGCGCCGCATCGAAGGACAGGTGCGGGGACTCCAACGCATGATCCAGGAGGACACGTACTGCATCGACATCCTCACCCAGGTCAACTCCGTCAGCGCCGCTCTGAAGGCGGTGGGGATGGGGCTTCTGGAGGACCACGTCCGCCACTGCGTGCGAGAGAGCATCGAGCGCGGCAGCGGCGACGAGAAGGTCGAGGAGCTCATGGCCGCCGTGACCCGACTGGCGGGAAGGTGAGCGACGTGGCGGCGCAGACCCAGCGCCACGAGGTCCTCCTGGATATCGAGGGGATGACGTGCGCCTCGTGCGTGAACAAGATCGAGGGCGCGCTCTCTCGTCTGGATGACGTCGGCTCCGCGAGCGTCAACCTCGCCACCCGGACCGCCACGGTGTCGACAGGCTCCGACGATATCGACCGATTGGTGGAGGCCGTTCGATCGGTCGGGTACGGCGCTCGACCGCATACGACGGAGCTGCCCCCCGACGCCGAGTACCGGTTCTTCTGGCGCCGACTCGCCGTGGCCGCAGCGTTCACGGTGCCCCTGCTGGTGATCACGTTCCTCGTCTCGGGGTGGCGATGGACCCCCGAGGTCGCCTGGTTCCTGGCCACGCCGGTCCAGTTCTACGCAGGGTGGCCGTTCCTGCGGGGAGCGGCTCGGGCGGCTCGCCACGGCACCACGACGATGGACACGCTGGTGGCCATCGGATCGTCCGCTGCCTACGTCTACAGCGCCGCGTCCGTGGCGTCGGGGGGCCACGAGCATTACTTCGATACCGGAGCCGTCATCATCACGTTGGTCCTCCTCGGGAAGACCCTCGAGGCGAGGGCCCGGGCGGGCGCGTCGGATGCATCGCGGGCGCTCCTGGAGCGAGGCGCGAAGCAGGCCACGATCCTCGTCGACGGTGTCGAACGTGCTGTCCCGGTGGACGATCTGCATCCGGGCCTGGTCGCCGTCGTCCGGCCCGGCGAGAAGATCCCTGCGGACGGGGTCGTCAAGGAGGGCATCTCATGGGTGGATCTGTCCCTGCTCACCGGTGAATCCGTGCCCGTCGACGTCGGTCCCGGTGACGAGGTCGTCGGCGCCTCGATCAACGGCCACGGCCGGCTCCTGGTCTTCATCACGAAGACCGGGGCCAACACGGCCCTGGGTCAGATCGTCCGGCTGCTGCAAGCTGCGCAGGGATCGAAGGCTCCCGTGCAGCGGCTCGCGGACCGGATCTCCTCGGTCTTCGTGCCGATCGTCATGGCCCTGGCGCTCACGACGTTCGCGGGATGGCTCCTCCTGTCCGACGTGTCCCCGTCCGCGGCGATGCTGCATGCGGTCGCCGTGCTGCTGATCGCATGCCCCTGCGCCCTGGGCCTGGCCACGCCGGCGGCGATCATCGTGGGCACCGGTCGTGCCGCGGAGCTCGGAGTCCTCTTCAAGGGGGCGGAGGTCTTCGAGACCGTGCGGGATGCCGACATCGTGTTGCTGGACAAGACCGGAACGGTGACCGAGGGCGCGATGGAGCTTGCCGAGCTCGTGCCGGTGAACGGTGCGAGCTCTGAGCAGCTGCTGGGCTGGGCGGCGGCGGCCGAGCGCGGCTCGGAGCACCCGATCGCCCGCGCGGTCGTGCAGGGCGCGAGCGATCGCGGCCTCGCCGTCCTGTCCGCCGCCGATCACCGCGTCCTTCCGGGCGCCGGCGCCACGGCTCGCGTGGACGGAGCCCAGATCCGGGTGGGTCGCCCCGAGAGTCTGCCCCCGGCGCTGATCGACGAGGCGGAGCGGCTCGCTCGGTCCGGACTGACGCCGTTCGCGCTCTGGAAGGACGACATCCCGATGGGTCTGTTGAGCGTCGGCGACCGCGTGAAGCCCGAGGCCCAGGAGGCGGTGCGACGGATCCGGGCCCTGGGGCTCGAGGTGGCCATGGTGACGGGCGACCGCACGGTGACCGCTCGAGCCATCGCCGCAGAGGCGGGTATCGACCGAGTCGTGGCCGAGGTGTTCCCGGAGGGCAAGGTGGCGGAGGTCGCCCGGCTGCAGGCATCGGGCCGGCGCGTGATCTTCGCAGGCGACGGTCTCAACGACGCGCCGGCGCTGGCGAAGGCCGACGTGGGCCTCGCGATGGGCACCGGCACCGACGTGGCGCTGGCCGCTGCCGACGTCAACCTCCTGGGCGGCTCGCTCATCTCCGTGGCCGATGCCCTGGAGCTTGCCCGGCGCACGTTCCGGGTCATCGTGCAGAACCTGTTCTGGGCGTTCCTCTACAACGTGGTGATGATCCCGCTGGCGGTGTTCGGCATCCTCACCCCGATGTGGGCGGCCGGGGCGATGGCCGCCTCGAGCGTCACCGTGGTCCTCAATGCCCTCCGGCTCCGTCGGTACGGCCGCGCTGCTGGATCCGGAGGCCCCGGATGGCGGGCCGCTCGTCCGACGGCCGTCGCTACGGCGTGAGGTAGGGCTTGGCCGGTCGCGGGACCCCCGCCACGGAGGTGGCGTTCACGATGACCTCGCGTCCGAGCGGATAGATCTGACCCTTCACCTCGATCCAGTCGTTCGGCTCGAACTGCCCGGGCGAGACGTTGACCACGCGCACCTGCGTGATCGTCGCGTCCGCCACGCAACAGGTGATCACGTACCGCGTCAGCAGGAGCTCGTCGGCCGGCGTGTCGGCATATCGGGTGACGAAGCCCACGAAGTCCACGTCGCTCCCGGCGCGCTTCGCGAGTGCCTCCGATCCCGCGTCGGAGGTCTGGCCCGCGGCCACGCTGAGGAGCGTGATCTCGCTCGTCGATGTGATCTCCCCGTAGAACGTTCTGAGGTTGACGGAGGAGAACCTGGTCTTCTTCGCGGCCGAGAACGTTCCGAGGGTTGCGGGGGGAAGCACCAGGACCACGATGACCGGCAGGACCATCAGGGTGAGCACAAGAGCCTCGCGTCGGCGCAGGTAGTCGGCAGCGGGCACCCTCGACGCCGCCAGCCGGCCGACCGCGGCAAGGGTCAGCAGCACGGCGCCGACGGGCACCACCCACGCGGTCCGGGTGGACAGGTAGAGGTAGACACGCCCGCTCAGGAAGAGGAACCAGAACATGACCGCCCACATCCCCAACACCACGCCGCCGAACAGCCGTGCCTGGCTCCAGGTACGGCGCACACGGTCCGGTGCGGACGGTCCGGCAACTGCCCGAGCGCGTGCGGCGAGGCTCATCCGGCGATCACCGTGACCCAGAGCGCGGCGCCGAAGACCACGAGCGCCGTGGTGAGGCAGATCGCCCTGGCGACGCCCTTCCTGAAGGTCCCGGCGTAGATCGCGGCCAGCTTCAGGTCGACCATCGGCCCGAAGACCAGGAAGGCGAGCTGCGCCCCGGGACCGAACTGGACGAAGGACGCAGCGATGAATGCGTCGGATTCGGAGCACAGGGAGAGAAGGCCGGCCAGCGCCATCATCACCAGGATGCTGAGGAACGGAACGCGAGCCAGGCTGGTCACGATCTCCTGTGGCAGGAACGTCTGCACCACCGCCGCCACGGTGGCGCCCAGCAGCAGGAACCTGCCCATGAAGAGGAAGTCGTTGCCCAGGTGGACGAAGAACGTTCGCCACCGCGGCTCGGGCCTGCCGAACTCCACCTGTTCGGCTCCGTCGGGTCCGCCCGGTTTCATCAGCTCATCCTTGGTTCTTCCGCCGAGCACCCATCCCACCACGATGGCGGTCAGCAGGCCCAACGCGAACCGTCCTCCCACCATCGTCCACAACGGGCCCCGCCCCCGATACGCCACGAAGGTGGAGGCGATCACGACCGGGTTCACCACCGGGGCCGCGAGCATGAACGTGATGGCCGCAGACGGCATCAGGCCCTTCGCAGCGAGCCGCCTCGCCACGGGGACCGACCCGCACTCGCAGATCGGGAACGCGATACCGGCAAGGGCCGCGGCGGGGAGCTGGAGCGGCCTGGGTAGGAGGGTGAGCTTCTCCAGCGTCCCCAACGGCACGAAGACCTCGATCGCCGCTGCGGCCAGCGCACCCACGAGGACGAACGGGAGCGCCTGGATCACCAACGAGCCGAACACGATGATGGCCGCCTGCAGCCAGGCGACGCGACCTGGCGATGAGAGTCGGATCGCCACGGCGAACACGAGCACCCCGCCCACCAGCCCCACGATCCAACCACGCGTGAGGCCTCGCGCGGAACCTCCGGGCCCGGAAACTCGAACCGTGAGCGGATCGGCCATCAGCAATACCGACCGAACGAGACCGCGAATCCCTGGAACGTGTCGGCCATGAGCGGCCGCCCGCCGGAGTCATCCAGTCCGCCCAGCGCCTGCTGTGCCACCTGTCCGGTGACCCCCTCCTTCGTCATCACGGCCTGATCGAGGAACAACCCGCCCGCAACCGAGGCGTTCACCAGGTCGCCCACGACGTTCGAGCCTACCTCGACCCGGCCGATGACGGCGTCCGCGCCGACGCTCGAGCTCCCCGACGGTACGGCGACGCTCCCGGTCCCGGCCACGACGACCAGGAGCGATCCTCCGGCGGCCCGCATCGCCAGCCTGACAGCGGTACGCAGCTGCGCGTCCAGCGCGGACGGAGCGCCGGTGGCAACGAGCGCGAGGATATCCGGTATCCGATCCGCTCCGAACCCGGCGTGGGACAGGAGCTTGTCGAGTGCCCTGAGCTGTCCGTCGAGGCCCGACATCACTGCCACGGGGTCGTCGTCGCCGCCCGGATACCAATCCTTCCCGATGATGCCTCGGTCCGATCCCGACGTGGCGACCAGCCCGATCATGGGCGCCCCCCGCATCCCGACGTCGTAGTCATCCGGCAGGGTCGCGATCACCGACGTCGGGGCACCCGGACCCCACGCGGGCACAACCTGACCATCCCGGTTCCGGATCGAGGCGCCGGTGACCCCGTGCTGTTCGGGCGGCCCACCCGTTCCGATCGTCGTCAGGGTCGCCGCGGGGTCGACCGGCAGAGAACCCGTCGAGCCGTTCAGGGTGCCGATCCCGCTTCGGAGGAGCTGCTGCAGGTACGGCGTTGCCTGGAACGCCGATCCGAGGTCGTCGCTGCCCACACCCTTCCAGGCCACCTCAAGCACGAGGCGTGGAGCGTCTCCCGACGCGACGGCGAACAGCGATGTGCCGGCTCGGACATCTGGATTCGGCCGGTGGAACCCGATCACGTCGGCGATGGTGGGAGCGACCTGGTCCAACTGCATGTCGTCTGGGTTCTCAGCATCAGGTTCCAATCCGACGCCGGACATCACGATGGGAACGCGGGTGCTGGGCCCGGAGCTCACCGACGGCCACGGCACCGACGGGGCCCCCTCCGTGTTCGACACGACGGTGGTCCGATCTGCACCGACACCGAGCACGTCCGGCGAACGCCCTGGGTAGAAACCTGCCGCGAGGAGGGTCTTGATGTCGCCAGGGAGGGAGCAGAACGGCACCCTCGCCGTGCTGGCACCCGCCACGCCCGAGCAACTGTTCCAGACACACGAGAGCCTGAGTGCGCCCGCAGGGACGGCCGTCACGAGCACCACAAGCGCAACGATGAGCATCCTGCGAGGCGTCTTCATCGTCCGACGAAGCCCTGCGGATCGGCTCTGAGGCGCGTGGCGCCATGTCCTCCACAAGGTCGTCGGACACGTGGCGTCTCCATGGTCGGAGCTTACGACGAAGCTCGAGAAGGGCCGTCTGTCGATGCGAAAGACCCCCGCCCTCCCCGCGCGATCCGGGTGTGCGTCCACAGCGACGTGCGTCCCATGAACGTCCTCCGGTACCAGGGACCCGATGCGAGAACCGCATGGGTGGGAGAGGAAACATCCCGCGGCGGTCGAGGGAGCGGAGCCTCAGTAGCAGGCGTCGACGAGCAGCGGGTACGGGTTGATCGCACCGTCGATGTCGGAGTAGCCGTAGGAGCTCTCGGGCCAGTTCGGGGGGATCACGTTCGGGTGGTACTCGAAGTGGTCGTGCGGGATGCCACCCTGTGCGTCCCCGCTGGTGCCGACGTAGCCGATGGTCTGGCCCGCCTGCACGGGGCCGTTGGCGTGGGCCGAGTACGCCGAGAGGTGCGCGTTGTAGACGTACCCCGTGGCGCCGGTCACATACACGGCGTACCCGCCCAGCGCGTCGGAGGAGGATCGAGCGACGCCGTCGAAGGGAGCGTAGATGGCCGTGCCGGTCGGCGCGGCGATGTCCACCCCCTCGTGCAGGTGGAACCCTCCCGAGAACCTCGGCGCGCCGAATCCGTCGCCGAACGACCTTGGCTGGGCGACGGGGCAGACCTTGAGGGCCCCGCTGCCGGTGATCGGGGCCAGCTGCCTGCGCAGCCAAGCCTGGCGCTTCTTGTTGAGCTTGGCGGCGAGCGCCGCCGCGTCCCGCCGATCCGCCTCGATCCGATCCACGATCTCCTGCTGCCGGTCCAGCGCCGCCTGCAGCTGGGCACGCTTGCCGCGCAGGTCGTTCACCACCGCCGCCTGCCTGATCTCGAGCTTCTGCGTCCGCGCCGCCTCGGTCGCGAGTTGATCCGCGAGGTTCGCCACCTGCGTGGCGAGGTCGGCGTCGCTCTGCTGCACGGCGTTCAGGAAGGTCACGCGGTCAGAGAGGTCCGTGAGCGAGGTCGCACCCAGGATGAATTCCAGGGCCGAGCCGGCGCCCTGGATGTACGCGTCGTGGGCTCGGGAGTTCAAGCGATCGGCAACGGCGTCGTAGCGTGCCTGCGTGACGGCCAGCTCCTCCCGGGTCCGGTTCAGCTCCTTCTGGATCGCCTCGAGCTGATCCTCCGCCTGCAGCACCTGCTCGGTGATGGCGCCGATCTCGGCCCCGAGAGCAGCCAGCTCATCCTGCGCAGCTCCCACACGATGTGCCAGCACCTCGGCCCTGTGCTTCGCGCGGTCGACCTCCTGCTTGGAGGGGGCGGCCGCGGCGCCACCGGGCATGAGCACGGTGCCCAACGACAGCGCCAGCACGGCCGCCAGCACGCGGCCGGCGCTGGCGACGTGCGGTCTATCGGTCATGCGGTCTATGGGTCATGGGGAAGCACCTATCCCTCGCAGATCCGGGAGCGGCCGAGAACGATCGGCCCTGCCCAGCCTGGCCGACGACCTCCCCCCGTGCAACCATCCTCGGCCGCACGGTCCTGAAGCTTGAGGCCCACCCCCCCGCCCGGCCGTGCAGGGCTGCCGGCGGGCTCAGGCCGGTGCCTCGGCGAGCGGAAGGGTGAGCTCGGGCTCGCGGAGCGCCTGGCGCCAGTGATGGCGCTCGAGACGCTGGCCGGCCTCTGCCACCGCTCCGCGGCCGCCTGCCGATCCCTCGTCGAAGAGCCGTCCCACCCACCAGATGTGGGCGGCCAGGGCGTTGGTCATCCGCGCGCCTGCCTGGTCGGGATCCGCCTCCATGCCGGCCAACGCCTTGTCCAGGCCCACCTGGCGCTCCCCTTCCGCCAGCGCCAGCGTCGCCTCCGCGAACAGCAGCGCCGTCATGGAGCCAGGTTCTGCGGCGGCCAGTCGCGCCGATGGATCGTCCAGCACCTGCCGTGCACCGGCGTTGTCGCCCCGGCCCACGAGGATCCTCGCGAGCTCGGAGGAGGTCCACGTGACCAGTGAACGTTCCCCGAGCTCCCGGCAGAGCCGCAGCGCCTCACGAAGGTCCCGCTCCGCGGGTTCCAGCATGCCGGCCAACCGATGGATCTGGCCCCGGTCGCCGAGGGCGCTGGCGAGCTCCCACCGGGCACCGAGCTCACGGAAGGTGCGGATGGCCGTGTCCGCGTGCTCGGTGGCTTCGTCCAGGCGGAGCATCCTCCGCAGGGATCTGGCGACAGTCTCGCGAGCCACCGCGGTGGTGAACGGCTGGCCACTGCGCCGCCCGACCTCTAGCGCCTCCAGCGCCAGCGCCAGCGCCTCCTCCTCGTCGCCGACGGACGAGATCACCGAGGCGAGCCCCACCAGCGCGCGCCCCTCCGCCCAGGGATCGGATCTGCCGTCGGCGCGCGCGATCGCGAGCGCCTCGGCGAACATAGTGCGGGCCCGGTCCAGGTCGTTCTGCCAGAACGGAGTCCAGGCGGCCATCAGCAGCGTCCGCGCCAACACCTCGGGCTCCCCCACCTCACGCGCCGCCGCAAGCGCCTGACCGAACAGCGCGTCGGCCTCCTCCGGCGCCGCCCGGATCGTCAGCGTGATGTCGGCCAGGTACCGCGAGGCGTGCGCCCGGACCCGCACGCTCTGGTCGTCGACCTCCAGCGCCCGACGCAGCGCCGACTCCGCCGGCTCGAAGTCACCCAGCCAGTACCGGGCCTCGCCCATGAGGGAGAGCAGCAGCGCCTCACGCTCGCCCCAGCCGGCGTCAGATCCGGCCATCGCCAGAGCGCGTTCGTAGAGATCCACCGCCGCCCGCGACTCGATGCGGCGCCGTGCGATGTCACCTGCGTTCGTCAACGCGGTCACCGCCCGCTCGGCCAGCTCGCGATCCTTGGGGTTCAGATCGAGGGCCGCCCGGGCCGCCTGCTCCAGATGGAACGCCACCGACCGTGGGTAGCGGTCGACGGTGGCCGGCTCGGCGAGCTTGTTGGCCACGCGCAGGTGCAGTCGCTGCCGCTCGCGCTTGGCCAGACCCTCGTAGGCGACGTCGCGCAGGACGTCGGAGCGGAACCGCCACAGCGACGGACGCTCCTCGTCCTGCTGCAGGAACTCCTCGTCGTCGAGCTCCTCCAGCAGCTCCGGGCGGGGATCGGCGATCATGCCGAGCTCCGAGAGGTCGAACGCCCCACGTGGGAACACCGACGCGCTGCGCACGAGCTCCTTCGCCGGGGGACTCAGATGATCCAGCCGTTCGGCGATCACGGCCTGCACGGAGGCGGGCAGGGGGCGCACGGAGGGAGCTGACCCTCGCGGCGGGAAGTCCCGCTGCTCGTGCAGCAGCATCCCGGTCATCTCCACGATGAAGAACGGGTTGCCGCCGGCGTGCCGGGCGATCCGTTCGGCATGTTCCTCGTTCTCGAAGTCACCGGCCTCCAGCGCCAGCTGCGTGGCGTAGGGCAGCGTCAGCGGTTCCACCCAGAGCGTCACGGCGTCGGCGATCCCGCCGGCCCAGCCCCGGCGCTCCTCCAGGAACTCCCAGCGCGCCACGCACACGACCATCAGCGAGACCTTGCGCGCCTCTTTCACGAGCTCCTCGATCAGGTCCAGCAGCGCGGGATTCGCCTCGTGCAGATCCTCGAAGACCAGCACCACCGGACGGTCGGCCGCCAGCCCCGACAGTAGGGCCAGGAAGCCGCGGCGCACCTCTGCGGCGCGGTAGCGGTTCTCGTCGCCGCCGTCCTCCAAGCCCAGTGCCAACCCGAGACGGGCGACCGCCACGTCCACGTCGTCGTCGTCGACCCACACCCGGACCACGGCCTTCAGACGACGCCGGACCTCCTCGGGCGCACCCTGGGCGTCCTCCCCCAGTTCGCGCCGGATCATCTGCGCGATCGAGCCAAGGGCGGCCTCCTCCTCGAAGGGACTGGACTCGCCGCTCAGCACCTTCGTCCCCTCGGGCAGCTGCGCAAGGAGCTCCTCCACCAGGCGGCTCTTGCCGATCCCCGGTTCCCCCAACAGCGTCACCAGGTGGGCACGGGAGGTCTCGACGACCCGTTCGAACGTGTCGGTGAGCAGTGCGAGCTCACGGCGACGATCCACCAGTGGCATGGAGCCTCGGGAGCTCCGCGCCTCGAGCTTCAGGACCGGCCATGCCGATACCCCTCCGTCGAAGCCCTTGGCTGCGATCGAACGCTCGGCCCCGAAGACGGCCGCATCCGCGGCGAGCTGGCGGGTGGTGCGGCCGACCAGCACCTCGCCCGGCTCCGCCGCCTGCTGCAGCCGCGCCGCCATGTTCACCTCGGCGCCCAGCACGATGTTGCGATCGTTGCTGGTGCCCACCGCCACCGGGCCAGTGTTCACCCCGACCCGGATCCGGATCCGTCCGGCGACGCCGAGATCTCGCCCGAGGGATTCCGAGCGCGCCACGATCGCGAGGCCGACCCGGATCGCGCGTACGGCGTCGTCGTCATGGGCGAAGGGCACACCGAAGACGCCCAGCACGGCGTCCCCGATGAAGTTCTCCGCCCGCCCCCGCAGCGCCGCCAGCTCGTCGCTGACCATGCCGTGGAATCCGGCCATCACTTCGCGGAACCGCTCGGGGTCCAGGCTCGCCGCCAGCGCCGTGGAGTCCACCAGGTCCGCGAAGACCACGGTCACTACCTTGCGCTCGGAGGCGGCGGAGACGGACACGGGCGCACCGCAGTTGGGGCAGAAGCGGGCGCCGGCGGGCAGCGGATGCCCACAGCGAGGACAGGGACGAGTGGCCACGCCAGCAGCATAGGGGCCACCCGGGACGCGCAGGTCACCGTCGATCCCCGGCGCCCGGCGCCCGATCCCACGCTCCCGGCGAGCGCTCAGGGCAGGTATTCGATGATCTGCACGGGATTGCCGTCGGGGTCTCGGAAGGTCGCGAACCTGGCGAGACCCTCGACCTCGCCCGTGCGCTCCTCGAATCGCACCCCGCGCTGCTGCAGCATCCATCTGGCCGCGTCCAGGTCGTCCACGCGGAAGACCGCGGTGCCGCTGCCCGCCGGGGTCGGGTCCTCGGTGGCGTGCAGGGCGAAGCGAACCGGTCCTGCCTCGAACTGCGCCCACGCGTCGCCGTCGCGACGGACCAGGACGAGCCCGACGGCGTCCCGATAGAAGCGGACCGACGCCTCCATGTCGCGGGTCCAGTAATAGAGATGATCCAGATCACCGAGCGGCATTGGCGCGATGGTACCCGCCCGGGTTCACTCAGGCGTTGCGCAGGATCCGTGCCTTCTGTGCCTGGAACTCCTGCTCGGTGAGGACGCCCTTCGCGCGCAGATCGGCCAGCCGCTCGAGCTCGGTGGTCGCTGAGGGTGAAACGGCCGCGCCCCCGCCGCGGTACATCCCCGACCGGTTGAGCTCGCCCTGGTGGGAGATGGTGCGCTGCACATCCTCGGGCTTACGGATGTGAGAGAACTCGTTGCGACCCGATTCGCTCGCCGACTGGATCACCAGGGTCCCCGCACCCAGCACGCGCTCGATCACACCCTGGCTGAACCGGACGTCGTTGATCGCCTCCAGCGGGATCTCCATGGAGGACTTCGCGACCAGTCCCTGGCGGTGGATCACGCGGTCGCTTGTCACCACGAAGTGCGACGTGAGCCAGTCGGTCAGGCGCCGAACCGGGTACGCCAGCAGCAGCAGCGCCATGGCGGCCAGGATGATCCAGATCACCACCCCGTCCGTGCGCGTCATCAGCCAGATCCCGGCTGACACGATGACGATCGACGCGATGGCCGGCAGCAGAAGCGCGACGGGGTGCGGCCGCAGGTCCACGACGAGCTCCTCCCCCTCCACCAGCAGCCGCCGCGGGAACGCCATGCGCGGGACGCTACCGCGCATCCACCGTGCGGGCAACGCGGAGGGGCGAGCGGCGGCGGGACGTCAGCGACGCAGGTGCGCGACCTCGCCGAAGGCCAGCGTGATCGGCCCCCGGACGGTGTCCACCACCAGGCCGCCGTCGGCGTCGAGATCGATCGCCGTGCCGGTGACGGCGTCCCCTTCGGCTCGGGCGGCCTCCACCTGGCGACCGAGGGTCCAACTCACCGCCCTGGCCGCCCCCAGCACCCCCCCGGCGAACCCCGACTCGGTCGGCGTATAGCGCCGGGCGAAGGCGGCCAGGTACCGCCGGAGCAGCGGCGCCGCTGCCACTCCGGGCAACGCCGAGGCGCCCGGTACCGTCGGGGGCTCCCCGAGGTTCACGCCGGTCCCGATCACCACATGCCGGATCGCCTCGCCGGCCACCACCGTCTCGGCCAGGATCCCGCCCGCCTTCCCTGTGGACGTCATGAGATCGTTCGGCCACTTGCAGCCCGCCGGGGCCCCCAGCGACCGAGCCGCCTCCGCGAGGCAGGCGCCCGCCAGGAGGGTGAGCAGCCCGGCGCTCGTGGGTGGGAGCGCCGGGCGCAGCACGAACGAGCAGAGCAGCGCCTCGCCCGGACCGTCCTGCCAGGTCCTGCCGAGGCGCCCGCGGCCGGCGATCTGGTGGGCGGCCGAGACCAGCGTCCACTCCGGGCAACCCGCCTCGGCCAGCTCCAGCGCCGTCGCGTTCGTGGAACCGGTAATCTCGTCCGCGCGGACGGGAGCGGTCAGGCCAGCTTCGGCCAGCGCCCGTTCGAGATCCTCGGTCCTCAGCATGGTCTCGATACTCCCACGGAGGTGGGCGCCGATCAGCCCGAGCCGCAGTACCAAGGGCACCAAGCCCAAGGTCCTGATCGCCAACCGCGGTGAGATCGCGGTGCGGATCATCAGGACCTGCCGTGAGCTCGGCATCCCTTCGGTCGCCGTGTACTCCGACGCCGATCGCGATGCCCTGCATGTGGAGATGGCCGATCAGTCCTTCCGCATCGGTCCGGCCCTCGCCACCGATTCCTACCTGTCGATCGAGGCGATCATGGGCGCCGCGCAGAAATCCCGCGCCACGCTCGTACACCCCGGGTACGGCTTCCTCGCGGAGCGAGCGCAGTTCGCGCAGGCGGTCGAGGAGGCGGGGATCAACTTCATCGGACCGTCCGCTCAGGCGATCGAGATCATGGGCGACAAGGCTGCGGCCCGCCGTGTGGCCGACGCTGCGGGCGTCCCGATCGTGCCCGGAACCCCCGAACCCGTCGACGTCCGGCAGGCGAAGAAACAGGCGCAGCGGATCGGGTTCCCGCTGATCGTGAAGGCCGCGTTCGGCGGTGGCGGCAAGGGCATGCACGTCGTGCGTTCTGCCGAGAACCTGGAGGAGGCGCTGCGCCGGGCGGCCCGCGAGGCGCAGTCGTACTTCGGCCGGGCCGAGGTCTTCCTGGAACGGTACGTCGAGCGGGCGCATCACGTGGAGGCGCAGATCCTCGCCGACACCCACGGCAACATCACCTTCCTGGGTGAGCGCGACTGCAGCGTACAACGCCGTCACCAGAAGCTCATCGAGGAGACGCCCTCTCCGGTGGTCGACGACGAGCTCCGAAGCAAGATCGGTGAGGCCGCCGTGTCCCTGGCCCGAGAGTCCGGCTACGTGAACGCAGGCACGGTCGAGTGCCTCGTCGACGAGGACGGCTCGTTCTACTTCCTGGAGATGAACACCAGGCTGCAGGTGGAGCACACGGTGACCGAGATGGTGACCGGCTACGACATGGTGGCGCTGCAGATCGCCGTCGCCCTGGGCGAGACCGTGCAGCTCGACCCCGCCCCGCGCGGGCACGCGATCCAGTGCCGCATCAACGCGGAGGATCCCGGGCGGAACTTCCTGCCCGGACCCGGACGGATCTCTCGGTACGAGGAGCCCAGCGGGCCGTTCGTTCGGGTCGATGCCGGGGTCACTGCCGGCCGCGACATCCCGGGGGACTACGACTCCATGTTCGCGAAGCTCGTCGTGCAGGGGCAGGATCGCGAGGAGGCGAGGAACCGCATGCTGCGCGCCCTGAGCGAGTTCCGGATCGAGGGCGTGCCCACCACCATCCCGATCCACCGCTGGATCCTCTCGTCGGCGGAGTTCCGCGCCGGTGAGCACACCACCACCTGGCTCGAGCGTGCCCTCGCCACGGTGGACCTGCCGGCGCAGGCGGCCATGCAGCCGGCAGCCGGAGCCGGCACGAAGCCACGGCCCGCGGACATCCTCGTGGAGGTGGACGGCCGCCGGGTGCCCGTGCGGATCTTCGACGAGCGGCGGGAGCGGGCGCCGGAACGGCCGACCCTGCACGATGCCCATCCCGGCGAGCACGTCCACGGCGTGATCACGGCGCCGATGCAGGGGACGATCCTCAAGGTGCTGGTGGAGAAGGGTCAGGGGATCCAGGCCGGGGATGTCATCTGCATCCTGGAAGCGATGAAGATGGAGAACCACATCGCCTCCACCCGGGAGGGGGAGGTGACCGATCTGCCCATCCGGGCTGGTCAGGTGGTGGAGACGGGTCAGACCCTCGCCGTGATCGACTGATCGGCGGCGGCGGCGGTTGCGTTGCCTGCGTCGTCGCCCCCGTGGCCCTCGCCCCCCGGGCGGCGCTCCGGCACGAACACGCAGAACTCAGAGCCGCCGGCGTCTGAGCGGGCCAGCCAGATGCGCGCGCCGATCACCTCGGCCATCTGCCTGCAGATGTACAGGCCCAGCCCCGTTCCTCCCTGGCGCCGCGTGTGGGAGGAGTCCAGCTGGTAGAAGCGCTCGAAGATCTGCTCCTGCGCCTCCGCCGGGATCCCCCCACCCTCATCCTCCACCGTGATGACCACGCCGTTGACGCTCGGCTCGCCCCGCACGGTGACCCGGGTGTCGGGCTGTGAGTACTTCAGAGCGTTCTCCACCAGGTTCGACAGGATCTGGTGGAGCTTGGATTCGTCCGTCTCGACGTCGGAGAGGCTGGCCGGGAACCGCACGTCGAACGTGTGCCCGTGCGCGCGCGACCGCAGCTCGTCCACGACGTGTGCGGTGACGCGGGACAGCGACACCGACTGCCACACCAGGGGCTCCACGTGCGACTCCAACCGCGACACCACCAGCAACTGCTCGATCAGGCGGCGGAGGCGCTCGCTCTGGCGGTCCGCGGCCTCCAGGAAGGACCGCTGCTGCTCCTGCCCCAGATCCGGCGAGAGCTGTAGCAATGTCTTGATGTAGCCCTGGACGGAGGTGAGGGGGGTGCGCAGTTCATGGGAGACCACCGCGACGAAATCGTCCTTCATCCGGTTCAGCTCGGTCATCCGTGCCAAGGAGCCCTGCAGCTCACCGACCAGCCGCGCGTTCTCCAGAGCCAGCTTCGTCCCCCAGTAGACGGCCAGCACCGGCACGGCCGACAGCGGCACGAGCCACAGCGTGATCTCGGATGCCGCCACGACCACCGGGGCCAGCGCCAGCAACGTGGGCGACTCGAACACCTGCTGGCGGAGCCCCGCCAGGAGGTAATGGGGCAGCGATTCGTCGATCGACAGGCCGACCCCGATGTCGATCAGCGCGGTGTTGAGCAGGTAGAACAGCAGCGCAGCGCCCAGATAGGGAAGCAGGCTCGCCGCTGTCACGCGGTGGGTCCCGCCCAGGAGGAAGTATGTGAGGCCCGCGGCGCCCACCGACAGGGCGTACTGCCCCGCGTTGAACGCCGACTTCCACGGCGTCTTGCGGTCGAAGATGTCGGCCGCCACCGAGGCCACGACCTGCATGATCACGGCCGGTGCGGTGCCGAAGGCGATCAGCACCCCGAACGTGAACGTGGTCGACACCGTGATCTCGTCCAGCTCGTGCTCGCGAGGGATGCCGATGTTCAGGAACTCGCCGGCGATGAGGAAGGCGGACAGGAGCCAGAACGCCGCCGGTGCGCGCACGATCGGGGAGATCCCGGCCACGGCGGCCCACACGAGCGCGCAGAGTCCTGCGGCGATCACCGCGCCGACGTAGATCCGTACCGAGGGGGGTTGCTGGTTGGCCGTGCTCTCTCCCGAGGTGCGCTCGCGAACGGGGACCCGAAAA
>JBDUEF010000006.1:0-42167 GCA_040002535.1 Actinomycetota bacterium
GGCGCCATGATCCAGGGCGGCATGGGCATCGCGGCCGGCGGCAACATCAACCCGGCCGGCGTGAGCATGTTCGAGCCCATCGGTGGCACCGCACCCGACCACGCGGGGAAGGGCACGATCAACCCCCTCGCCGCCATCGGCGCGGCGGAGATGCTGCTGCGCCAGCTCGGTGAGGCCGGCGCCGCCGAGCGCGTCGACCGCGGGATCCGGGCCGCGATCGGGAAGATGCGATCGATGCGCGCCGGCGAGATGGGGTTCACCACCGCCGAGGTCGGCGACCTGGTGGTGGAGGGGGCGGCGGCGGGATGAGCGCCGCCACCGCGCCGCTGCAGGTCGAGCTGTACGACACTACCTTGCGTGACGGCGCGCAGGCCACCGGCCTGTCCTACTCCATCGGGGACCGGCTGCGGATCCTGCACAAGCTCGACCAGCTGGGCGTCCCGTACATCGAGGGTGGCTGGCCCGGCGCGAACCCGCGAGACTCGGAGTTCTTCCGCCTGGCGACGAAGGAGACCCTGCAGCACGCCACCCTCACCTCGTTCGGCATGACGCGGCGCGCGGGAGAACGCGCCGAGGACAGCGCGGTGCTCCGCGAGCTGCTGGACACCGGCACGGAGGTCGTGTGCCTGGTGGGGAAGTCCTCGGCGCTGCACGTCACCGAGGCCCTGCGCGCGGAGCGCGACGAGGGGGTCGCGATGGTGCGTGACTCGGTGGCCTTCCTGCGAGCCCAGGGGCGGCGGGTGTTCTTCGACGCCGAACACTTCTTCGATGGCTATGCGGCGGATCCGGCGTTCTCCGTGTCGGTACTGGCGGCGGCGGAGGAGGCGGGTGCGGAACGATTGGTCCTGTGCGACACGAACGGCGGGATGCTGCCGAGCGACGTCGCGCGGATCGTGGACGAGGTCCGCGGGCGAGTGGAGGCCCGGTTGGGCATCCACGTGCACAACGACGCCGGCTGCGCGGTCGCGAACTCGCTGATCGCCGTCGAGCACGGGGCGTTCCAGGTGCAGGGCGTGGTGAACGGCTACGGGGAGCGCACGGGCAACGCCGACCTGATCCCGATCGCAGCGAACCTGATCCTGAAGATGGGCGCGCGGTGCCTGCCCGAGGGCGCCGTCGAGCAGCTCACCGACGTCGCGCACTACGTCGCGGAGGTGGCGAACCTGGCGCCCGACGCGCACCAGCCCTACGCGGGGCGCTACGCCTTCACGCACAAGGCCGGCCTGCACGCCAGCGGCGTCGCCCGTCTGGAGACGGCGTACGAGCACGTGCCGCCGGCGTCGGTTGGCAACCGGCGCGGCGTGGTCGCATCGGACCTCGGCGGCGCCGCGACGCTGCGGATGAAGGCGGCGGAGTTCGAGCTGGAGATCGGCGACGACACCGTGGGCCGTGCCCTGCAGGACGTGAAGGAGCGCGAGTCCCGCGGCTACACGTTCGAGGTCGCCGACGCATCGCTGGACCTGCTGATGCGCCGGGCGGACGGCTGGGAGCAGGATCTGTTCCGCATCGAGAGCTACCGCGTCCACGTGGAGGAGCGGGTCGGCGACGGTGAACCGCCGCTGGCCGAGGCCACCGTGAAGGTGGTCACGCGGGGCACGCGCCATATCGAGTCGGCGGAGGGCCAGGGCCCCGTGGGCGCGCTGGACAACGCGCTTCGCAAGGCACTGGCCAACGACTACCCGGAGCTCGGGCACATGTCCCTGGAGGATTACCGGGTGCGGGTGCTGGGCGAGGATGTCGGCACCGGCGCCACGGTGCGGGTGCTGATCGACACCTCGAACGGCGAGCGAGAGTGGACCACGGTCGGCGTCAGCGAGAACATCATCGAGGCCTCGTGGGAGGCGCTCACCGAGGCGTACCTGTTCGGCCTGCTGCACCCCCGCGAGGCGCCCGAGGAGCGGTGAGCCGCTCTGTCAGCGACGTGCCGTCGGGGTTCGGTGGACACCAAGGGTCGCGTTCGTGGACCTGACGCCTCTCTCGCGGGTCGGGCCTGTCAGGTGCGCGAACATCGCTCGGGGATGCGTCCGGCGCACGGTGTCACGTCCCGAACACCCACCGACGCGTGCGCCGGGCATGCGCTCGCGGCGACCGCGCGCACGATCGCGTCCTCCAGCGCCACCGCCTCGTCCTTGGGCAGCGCCGACAGGATGGAGAACGATGCCCACCGCCCGTCGTGCAGCCGCACGTAGCCCGACAGCGCCGAGACGTCGCCGATCAGCGTGCCGGTCTTTGCGCGAACGGGCGCGCCGTCAAGCCGTCCGCCGAGCGTGCCCTCGCCGGGAGCTGCGAGGGAGGCGGCCAGGGCGGCCCCCCAAGGCCGGTGCCGGGCCTGATCCAGGAGCCCCGCCAACGCACCCGCGCTCACCCGGTCCCGGTACGAGAGGCCGCTGGCGTCGTGCAGTGTCGCGTCGACGCCGCGGTGCGTCGCCCAGGCCTCGATGACGGCCGCGCCGTCGGCGATCGATCCCGGCTCGCCCCGGACCTCCGTGGCCAGGAGCTTCGAGAGCGTCTCGGCGTCCAGGTTGAGAGAGGCCACGTTCTGGCGGCGGAGGATGTCGGCTAGCGGCGACGACCGCACCGCCGCGACGGTCCGCAGCTGATCCGGCGCCGGCGCCGGCGACGCGCGCGGCGCTCCCGCCACGAAGATGCCCAGGGAGCGGAGCTCGGCGGTCAGCGAGATCGCGGCCCTGCGCTCCGGATCGAACACGAACCCGCCGGCATCCACGTTGGCCTCGTAGGAGAGCGCGGTGGGCAGGCCGATGTAGTGCGACGCGATCGGGTGCCAGCCCGGCGCCTGCCGGTCACGGACGAACCCCGATGTGTCGCCAACGACCGAGCCGTCGATCCCGATCACCCCTGCATCCCGGAGGCGTAGCGCGAGGCGCTGGATGTCGTCGGCGCCGGTCTCGGGATCGCCGTGGCCGACCAGGAAGAGGTCGCTCCGGACGACCCCTCCTCGCACGCGGCCGCGCACCCTCGCCTCCGTGGGGATCCGGTACCCCGGCCCGAGCCGTGCCAGCGCTGCCATCGACAGCAGGAGCTTCTCGTTGGAGGCCGGCGCCCTGCGCACGCCGGTCAGGTGTCCGTACACACGGGTGCCGTTCACGACCACGGCTATGGACATGGGCCGCTGCCCGACCAGGCGGTCCACTGCCCGCATCCACGGGGCCGGCCCGACCTCCGCCCGCGCGCCCCCCGCCGGGCCGACGCCCCCGGAGGTCGGGAACCACACCGGCATCGTCGAGCAGGCGCCCACCCACAGCGACAACACCGCTCCGGCGAGCGCCCGCCCTCTGCCCATGCCCGACCGACCTCGCCGACGGCCCGCCGGTTCCCCTCGGACGCCGCGTAGGGAGCGTCCCTAGCCCCCGTGCGAGGCGACGGTGTGCACGATCGCGTCCTCGATCCGGATGGCGGTGCTCTTGCTCAGGCCGCGCGAGAGGATCGAGAACTCCGCCCAGGCGTTTCGTTGCTCGAGCCACACCCACCCCGATAGTGCCGAGATCTGCTCGAGCGTGCCGGTCTTCGCACGAACCCTGACATCTCGCAGGCGGTCCTCGAGCGTGCCGTGACCGCCTGCCGGGAGGGCCCGTCGCAGTTCCGGACCCCACGGCCGCGCGTCGGCCACCCACAACAGGCGGACGATCCCCTGGGACCGGACCCGGTTCGCGTAGGACAGGCCGGAGCTGTCGTGATGCTCGAAGCTACCGATGCCGTGGTCGTTCTCGAAGGCGGCGATCGCCTGGGCGCCGCGTGCGATGGTGGCCGGCGCCCCGACGGTGAGCCGGGCCAGCAGCTTGCCCAGCACCTCGGCATGGAAGTTCAGCGACTCCACATCCATGCGGTGCACCAGCTCTGCCAGGGTCGCGGAGTCCACTTGTCCCACGGGGATCAGACCCCCGGGAGGCACGCCTGCCCCCGCGGTGCCGGTCACGCGGATCCCGAGGCTGCGCAGGCGCTTGCGCAACGCCGCCGCCGCGCGCTGCTCGGGGTCGGAGATGTGGGCGCCACGGGGCCCCACGTTGCCGAGGTAGGTGAGGGCCGTGGGCAACGGGATCTCCTTGGCCGGGAATTCCTGCTTCCACCCGGTGGCCCACCAGTCCCGGGCGAAGTAGCTCTTCGAGCCTCGGATCCGGCCGTGGATCTCCGTGATGCCGGCGGCCCTGACCTGTGTGGCGAGGGAGTTGATCGTGGGTCGCCCCACCTCGGGATCCCCACGCCCCAGGATCCACAGCCCCCCCTCGACCACGCCATCGACGTCTGGCGCGGCCTCCGCCTGGACGAGCGTGGGCACGGTGAGCCCCGGCCCCAGCCGGTCGAACAGCGCCATGGACAGCAGCAGCTTCTCGTTGGACGCCGGACACCTCGCCACGCCGGCCTTGTGCCGGTACCAGAAATGCCCCCCGAACCCGATCGTCACCGAGACCTGATGACCGGCCACCACGTGGTCGATGCGCGAGATCCATCGGGGCTGTGATCGGGTGGGATCGACGCCGGCGCCGGCGAGGGCTGCCGGTGCGCCGGCGAGCGCGCATACGAGCGTGAGGACGAGGACGATCGGAGGGCTCCCGCGGCGCGGGATGGGGGCTCGCACGGACCTGATGGTAGCGGCCGCACCGGCTCCCGGACTTCGGCTCGCCTCAGCCGGCGCCACCCGCGAGGGCGTCAGCCTCGGTCTGCATCTCCTGCCGCTCGGTCAGCAGGCCCTGCAGCGCCTCGCGATCCAACGGCTTGGCGAACAGGAAGCCCTGCCCCATGTCGCAGTGCAGCTCCAGGAGACGTTCGAGCTGGTCGGGGCGCTCGATCCCCTCGGCGATCGGTTTCAGATCCAGATCCTGCGCGAGCTTGAGGATCGTGGCGGTGAGCGCGGACTTGCGCGTGTCGGAGTTCATGGCGTCGACGAAGGACTTATCGACCTTCAGGATGTCGACGGGGAAGTGCTGGATGTAGTTCAGCGAGGAGTAGCCGGTGCCGAAGTCGTCGACCGCCAACAGCACCCCGAGACCTTTGAGATCTCCGAGCCGCTCGATCGACAGCTCCATGTTGGACATCATCACGCTCTCGGTGATCTCCAGGATCAGGGACGAGGGCTCGAGCCCCGTCTCGGCGAGGATCTCGCGCACCTCGTCCACGATCTCGGCGCGCTGGAGCTGGCGGACCGACAGGTTCACGGACATGTGGAAGGGGGGGTCGCTGGGGTATCGGTGCTGGAGCTCGATGGCGTACGTGCAGGCCTCGCGCAGGACCCATCGGCCGATCGTGACGATCAGCCCCGTCTCCTCGGCGAGGGGGATGAACTCCAGCGGCGGCACCATGCCGCGATCCGGATGGATCCAGCGGATGAGCGCCTCCACACCGGTGATCCGGCCCGATTCCAGCTCGATCACCGGCTGGTAGTGCAGGATGAACTCGCCATGCTCCACCGCTCGCTGGAGGTCGGCCTTGAGCACCAATCGTCGCAGCGCCGTCGCGTGCATCGCCGGCTCGAAGACCTGATAGCGGCCCTTCCCGTTCTCCTTGGCCATGTACATGGCGACGTCGGCGTTGCGCAGGATCTCCTCCACCGGATCGTCGCCCTCCTCCCGCACATCGTCGGCGACGGCGATCCCGATGCTGGCCCGCATGAAGACCTCCTCGCCCTCCAGCGGGAACGGTGCCTCCAGGGATTGCATCAACCGGTCCGCCACGTCGACGGCCTGGATCCCCTCGCCACCGTCCTCCAGGAGGATCGCGAATTCGTCGCCGCCCAGGCGGGCGGCGGTGTCGGCCGCCCGCAGCGCCGACCGCACGCGTTCGCCGACCTGGGAGAGCAACTCGTCCCCGGCGGCGTGTCCCAGTGAGTCGTTGATGGTCTTGAAGTCGTCGAGGTCCATGAACAGCACGGCCACCGGCTTGTGGTCGCGCTGCTGGCGCTCCAGGGCGTGTGTCACACGATCCCGGAACAGGGCGCGGTTCGCCAGGTTGGTGACCGAGTCGTGGAAGGCCTGGTGCGACAGCTGCTCCTCGAACTGCTTGCGCTCGGTGATGTCGCGGGTGTTCAACACGATCCCTCGCACGTTGGGGTCCTGCTGCAGGGCCGTCCGCAGGGTCTCCACGAAGACCCAATGACCCTCCTTGTGCAGCGCCCGGAACTCGATCAGCCCCGTGTGGCCGTCCTCGCCCACGCTCGACAGGAAGGAGAGCACGCGGGTCTTGTCCTCGGGGCTCACCAGCTCTGCGAAGCGCGTGCCTTCCAGCTCCTCCGGCGCGTATCCCAGCACGCGGATCGAGGCGGGGCTCGCGTACCGGATCGTCGTGTCCAGCTCGATCACCGTCACGATGTCCGAAGCGTTCTGGACCAAGGATGCGAACCGCTTCTCGCTCTGCGCGATCACGATCTCCTCGCTGAGCGCCGCGCTCTCCACCGCCAGGGACACCTGGGACGCAAGGGCCTCCAGCCCGTCGTTGATGGCTCGGTGATCCCCCGATGGCACCGCGACCGCCAGCAACCCTTGGAACTCGTCGCGGATGAACAGCGGGGCCATGAAGATCACGCCCTCCTCGTCGGGCAGGCCCAGCGGCACGCGGAGCAGGCTCTCCGAGGGCACGACCGAATAGGTGCGTCGTTCCAGTAGGCGTTCACGCTTCCAGTCCTCCAGCGAGGAGAACGCGAACCGGTGCCCCTCGACGCCGGTGTCGCCTCCGATCGAGGCCACGACCTCGAGCTGATCGCCGCCCTCCTGAACCTCACAGATGCGGATCGCGGCGTCCTCGCCGGCCAGGGACCGGGCGGCGGTCAGCGTCGAGGCGTAGATGCCCTCGCGGTTGGTGGCGGTCACCAGGGCGGCGCCGGCGGATCGCAACGCCCGCTCCCGGGTGGTGGATTGCTCCTGCGCGTGCACGAGTCCCGCCATCCGGTCCATCGCCAGCAGGAACAGCAACATGGACGCACCCAGGACGATCGGCAGATCGACAGCGTTGCCGCGGATCGCCTCGATCGCCTGCACGCCGGGCGCCATGAGAGCCGCCCCCGTCAGCAGGTTCAGGCGGAGCGTCGTCAGCCGGGAATCGACGTCGGGCGCCCGATCCGCCAGTCCTCGCATGGACGGGTGCAACGCCGCCATACCGAAGATCACGTAGAAGGCGATCCAGCCCACCTCCAGGGAACCGCTCCCTGGGGTGTATCCCTGGCCGAGCAACAGCCAGCCGTAGATGGCGTCGGTCGCGAACAGCGACACGATCGCCACCATCATCAGGACGAACGAGGGCGCACGCCTGCCCGCCCCGACCGCGAGGCGGACGGCGACGGCCAGCAGAAGTAGATCCATGATCGGGTACGACATCGACGTCATCTTCGTGAGCAGGCTGGACTCGGTGTCGTGCGCGTACGGAGCGATCAGCAGCACCCACGAGATCGTGCTGATCCCGATCGAGACGATGAGTGAGTCCAGGAAGCTGGCCCGGTCCTTCCCGGGCGTCCGGCGCCGGATCATCAACAGGAGGCCCGCCACCAGACACGGGTACACGGACAGGTACAGGGCGTCGCTGACCGCCGGGTACGGGAGCTCCTTCCCGAAGAAGGTGTCGTAGTTGTAGGCGATGACGTCGCCGGCGATAAACAGGGTCTGCCCGAGCGCGAACAGGTACCAGGGTGCCCTCGGCCTGGGCCGGTGCATCCGCACCCCCAGCAAGATCACGATCGGCGACGAGATCCCGATGGCGTTGTACAGCCAGCTGTGGTGATACACGGTGAGGTAGGCCACCGTGGCCACGCCGGCGGCGATCGGGTACAGGTACCACGCCCTCTTGGTCATCCTTGGGCGTATCGACGCCGTCTGAGCACGACTGTAGAGGGACTCGGTGACCATCTTTTCGGAGGCCCCCGGCCCGGTCCGGCGCTCAGATGGCGGCGCGCTCGGCGGTCTGCAGCTGGAAGTGCTCCCTGAGGGAGCCCAGCACCGAGATCAGGTCCTCGATCTGCTCGTCGGTGTTGGCGGCGGTGGTCTGGATCCGGAAGCCCACCTCGTTCTTGGGCACCAGCGGGTACGCCGCCAGGGTGGCGTAGATCCCGTGGTCGAACAGGTACCGGCCCACCTCGTCGATCTCCTCGTGCCTGGCGAGGGGGATCTCGATGATCGGGTAGCCCGACTCGTTGGGGGTGTAGACGTCCAGGTCCTCCAGGGCGCCGAGGACGCGGTGGGTCTTCCGCCAGAGCTCGAGCCGGATCGCGTCGCCGCGGGTCCGGTTCACCTCCAGGCCGGTCAGCGTCGTGGCCAGCGAGGCGATCGGCGAGGGACCCGAGTACAGGTACGGTGGCGCCAGGACCTTCAGGACGTCCTTCAGCTTGGTCGGCAGTGCCAGGAAGGCCAGGAGCGACGAGTACGCCTTCGAGAAGCCGGCCACCAGGATCACGTTGTCATAGGGCGCGTCGAGGTGGCGCATGACGCTGTTGCCCTTCGTTCCGTAGTCGCAGAGCTCGTCGCGGCTGCGCTCGCCGATGACGCCGAAGCCGTGGGCGTCGTCCACGTACAGGAGGGCGTCGTGCTCGCGGGCGAGCTCCGCGAACGCCGGCACGTTCGGCGCGTTGCCCGTCATGGAGTTGACGCCGTCCATCACGATCAGCCGTGGCAGGGAGGGATCGGAGGATGCGAGCAGGTCGGACAGGTGGTCGACGTCGTCGTGCCGGAACCGCTTCAGCGTGGCGCCGTGCGCTCGCGCGTAGGCGCATCCGTCGTAGATCGTCTTGTGCGCGCGGCCGTCCATGAAGATGACGCCCTCTCCGGCTAGCACCGGGATGACCGAGGTGTGGATGTGCGTGATCGTGGCGAACAGCAGGACGTCCTCGCACGCCAGCAGGTCGGCCATCTGTTCCTCGATCTCCTCGTACAGCCTCGGGCTGCCCAGCAGCCGTGACCAGCTCGGGTGCGTGCCCCACTCCGCGATGTACCCGGGGATCGACGCGATGATCTCCTCGTCCAGGTCGAAGCCCAGGTAGTTGCAGGACGCGAAGTCGGACAGCCAGCGTTCGCCGATCCGGATCCGGCGGCCGACCTGCTCCTGGATCACGGCGTCCAGCATCGGATGGGAGTTCTTCAACCGAGCGAGGTCGGAGACCGTCTCCATCCATCGGTCGAGCCACCCATCGTCGGTTCGCCGATGCGGTCTGCCCGTTCGGGACGGGCCGGCCGACATGTCGGACTCGCGGCGGGTGAGCTGGTCGGTGGCACGCCGCATCGGGGGCGGCTCGGGCAACTGGCGGGAGACCATCGTCCAAGTCACATCGGCGGCCTCACCGGTCGACTTGACGCGTGCGCGCGCGAACAGCCATCGGCGAGCGTCACACCTGTCTAGACTGACGGCCGCCCGAACGGCGCGAACCTGCGCCTCCTTGCAGACAGGAGGCATCGTGACCACGATCGACCGGTCCCGTCTGACCGATCTCATGCAGCGAGAACGCGAGCGTTTCGCCCAGACCCACCCGCGCTCCGGCGAGCTCTCCGAGCAGGCGGGGCGCTCGTTGCTCTACGGCGTCCCCATGAACTGGATGACCCGCTGGCCCGGTGCGTTTCCGGTCTGGGTGGCGCAGGGGCGCGGCGCTCGGTTCACCGATGTGGACGGCATCGAGTACGTGGACCTGTGCCTGGGCGACACCGGCGCCATGGCCGGCCACGCTCCGAAGATCGCGGTGGACGCGATCGCCGAGCAGGCCGCCCATGGGCTCACCTTCATGCTGCCCACGGAGGATGCGTTGTGGGTCGGGGAGGAGATGCAGCGACGCTTCGGTTTGGACCTGTGGCAGTTCTGCCTCACCGCCACCGACGCCAACCGCTTCGTGCTGCGGCTGGCACGTGACGCCACCGGACGTTCGAAGGTGGTCGTGCACGACCACAACTACCACGGGACCGTGGACGAGACCTTCGCCACGCTGGAGGACGGCCACGTGGTCGCGTCCTCGGGCAACGTCGGCCCGCCCGTGGACCCGGCGCTCACGACACGGGTGGTGCAGTTCAACGACCTCGCGGGTTTGGAGGAGGCGCTGGCCGACGGCGAAGTCGCGTGCTGCCTGTTCGAACCCGCGCTCACGAACATCGGCATCGTGCTGCCCGACGAGGCGTACCACCGCGGCGTCCGCGAGCTCTGCACGAAGTACGGCACCTTGCTGGTGATCGACGAGACCCACACGATCTGCGCCGGTCCGGGGGGCTGCACGCGACGGTACGAGCTGCAGCCCGATCTGCTGACGATCGGCAAGACCCTCGGGGCCGGCGTGCCGAGCGCCGCGTACGGCATGACGCAGCAGGTGGCGGACCGCGTCGTGGCCGGCACGAACTGGCATGAGACCGACGTCGGTGGCGTCGGTGGAACCCTGGCGGGCAACGCGCTCTCGTTCGCCGCCATGCGTGCCACCCTCGGCGAGATCCTGACCGACGAGGCGTTCGTTCGGATGGAGGACCTCGCGGTCCGGTTCACCGATGGGGTGGAGGGCGTGATCGCAGCGCACGAGCTCCCCTGGCACATCGTGCGGCTGGGGTGCCGCGCCGAGTATCTGTTCCGTCCGAACCCCGCCCGCGACGGGGTGGAGGCCGCCGCCGGTCAGGACGAGGAGCTGGACGCCTTCATCCATCTGTTCCTGCTGAACCGGGGGATCCTGTTGACACCGTTCCACAACATGGCCCTGATGTCGCCCGCCACCACCACCGAGGACGTGGACCGCCATACCGAGGTCTTCGCGGAGGCCGTCGACGAGCTCGTGGGCGCCCAGCCGGTTGTTCTCTGATCACGCGAGAGGGAAGGACGACGGACATGGACTACGGACGCACCATCACGGTCGACCTGGCCTACGACGAGGCCGTGCCCCGGGTGAAGGAGGCGTTCCAGGAACAGGGCTTCGGCGTGCTCACCGAGATCGACGTGCGTGCGACCCTGAAGGAGAAGCTCGACGAGGAGACCGAGCCCTACGTCATCCTCGGCTTCTGCAACCCGCAGCTGGCCCACCGTGCGCTCGGGGTGGAACCGGAGATCGGGCTGCTCTTGCCCTGCAACGTGGTCGTTCGCCGGCACGCCGAGCAGACCCTGGTGCATGCGCAGGATGCGGGCGTGATGGTGCGCATCGCTGGGCGCCCGGAACTCGAGCCGATCGCCGAGGAGGCGGCGCAGAGGATCGGCCGGGCGATGGACTCGCTCCCGGGCACGAGCCGCCCCCGGTGACCGGCTGGGCGGCGCTCAGCCGTTGCGCTGCGCGAAGTCGCGCATGAACGCGGCGAGGATCCCGACGCCCTCCAGCGGCATGGCGTTGTAGATGGAGGCACGGATCCCGCCCACGCTGCGATGACCTTTGAGCTCGATCAGGCCGTTGCCCGCGGCCTCGCGCACGAAGATCCGCTCGAGCTCGGCGGTCGGCAGCCGATACGTGACGTTCATCAGCGAGCGTGAGCCGGGCTGCGCGTGGCCCCGGTAGAAGCCCCCGCTGCGGTCGATCTCGTCGTACAGGAGCGCGGCCTTCTCGCGGTTGATCCGGAACTGCACGTCCAGCCCGCCGACGTCGTCACGCAACCATCGCGTCACGAGCAGGAGCACGTAGATCGCGAACACCGGGGGGGTGTTGTACATGGAGCCGTGGTCGGAGTAGGTGCGGTAGTCCAGCATCCCGGGGAGGCCGTCGGGGACCCCGGCGAGGAGATCGTCGTGGACGACCACGACCGTCACGCCGGCGGGTCCCGCGTTCTTCTGGGCACCGGCGTACAGCAGTCCGTAGCGCGAGATGTCCAGCGGTCGCGACAGGAGATCGCTGGAGGCGTCGCAGACGAGCGGCGCGTCGGTGGCCGGCTCCGCGCCGGGCGGCCACTCGACCCCGTGCACCGTCTCGTTGGCGGTGATGTGCACGTACGGCGCCGCCGCGGCCTCTTCCACCTCGGCCGGGCCGGGCACGCGGACGTAGCCATCGGCGCCCCCGTCCCACAGCACCCGCGTCGGTCCCTGTGTGGCCGCCTCGGCCAGGGCTTTCCCGCCCCACGATCCCGTCAGCACGTAGCCTGCCGGCCCCGACGGGCCGCGCAGCAGGTTCATGGCCACCATGGAGAACTGCAGCGTGGCGCCGCCCTGCACGAACAGCACCCGGTAGGTCTCGGGTATCCCCAGCAGCAGCCGCAGGTTGGCCTCCGCCTCGCCGATCACCCCCTCGAACCAGGGGCTGCGGTGGCTCACCTCAAGCGGGGAGGCGCCCACGCCCGGGAGGCAGAGCAGGTCGCGGCGCGCCTCTTCCAGCACGGAGAGGGGGAGCGTGGCGGGTCCAGCGGCGAAGTTCACCACGCGATCGGTCACGGCCCGATGGTAACGTCGCCCGCGCTCGAGGAGAGGCGGACGTGGCGTACAAGCGGATCGTGCACGGCACGGATGGGTCGGCGAGCAGCGCCCTGGCGGGCGAGGTGGCCGGCGTCATCACCGTTGCCAACAGCGCGGAGCTGATCGTGGTGCACGTACGCGCGCCCGGCGAACTGGCCGCCCAGGACATCCTCGACACCGCGGTCGCTGCCTGTGCCGATGCCGGCGTGCGGCCCCGCAAGCTCTCGGGCGAGCTGCTGCAGGGGCGCCCCGCGGAGGCCATGATCGACCTCGCCGATCAGCGGGACGCGGGGCTGCTGGTGGTGAGCCGGGGTCGTGGGCAGCAGCACGCTCTCGGCGACGTCGCCCGCCGGCTCGCGCGCCGCTCGCGGTGCGACCTGCTGATCGTGAGCGAACGCGCGCCCCGCGACGGCCGACACACCCACGTCCTGCTGGCCACCGACGGATCGAAGACCGCGGACCGGGCCGCGCGGAAGGCCTACGACCTGGCCGAGAGCCTCGGGGCGCGGGTCACCATGGTGTTCGTGGGACATCCGGCCACGGGCGAGCTGGTCACCGCCGACACGGTGGCGACCTACGCGGGATCCGTGCCGACCGAGGTGGAGGTGCTCGCCGGCGACCCGACGGAGGGCATCCTCGATGCAGCTCGTCGTGTGGAGGCGGACCTGATCGTGATCGGCAACAAGGGGATGACCGGCATGAAGCGTCTGTTCAGCGAGTCCGTCCCCGGCCATGTCAGCGAGCGGGCCGATCGCGACGTGCTGGTCTGTCGCACCGTGGTCCAGGCTGTCCGGGAGCTCGAACCGGGACAGGGCGGCATCGTCGAACAGCAGGGCGAGAAGCTGGCCGCCTTCATGGACGGTGCCGGCGACCTCCATCTGATGAGCGCCCGGTGCACCCATATGGGGTGCACGGTCGCGTGGAACCCGGGCGAGGGGGCGTTCGACTGTCCGTGCCACGGATCGCGGTTCGGGCCGAGTGGTCAGGTTGTGAACGGTCCCGCGCAGCGACCGCTGCCGCCCGCCTGATGCCGGTGCGCCCTACGGCCAGGGCTTGAAGATCATCAGGTAGAGGATGGCGACGAGGCCGACCGAGCCGATCACGGTGATACGGGTGGTTGTCGGCCCGTGGAGGAGGGCGTCGAGCTCCTCGTCGGCCTTGCGGGGAACGCCGGAGGGCCGGATCTCGCACGCGGCGGTGATCTGCTTGAAGTAGGGCGACGCGACGGCCGCCATCAATCCCACGGTGATGAGCAGGATCGCGATGGAGGTCCACAGCCACGGGTGGGAGAAGGCGCTGATGGTGATGGCAGCGCCCACGCCCCCGGCGACCAGCACCCCCAACGAGACGTACATCGGCATCGTCGTGACCCCGGAGAAGGAGATCAGCTCGCTGATCTTCGCGCGATTGAGCTGCACGTTACGGATGCGGTACAGCACGAACATCGACACGCCATGGCAGATCAGGAAGCCGAAGATCCCCACCAGATGCAGGAACTTCCACCCGTTGAACCAGTTGAACGTCATGGCCGCCGAGGATACCGCCGGACGCGGGGGTGCTGCGGGGGTGCGGCGGGCGCGGCGCTCACCCGCGGACCAGGGGCTTCGTGAGGCAGGTCGGCCCCCCGTCGCCCTTGCGGGAGATCTCGCGGCCCGCGTATGTGCGCACCTCGACGCCCGCGGCCTCCATGCGGCGTCGGGTCTCGGGGTTGCCCTCGATCGCCAGAGCACGGCGGGGCGCCAGCGCCAGGACGTTCGGACCCATCGAGTCGAACTCTTGATCGGGGACCTCGACGAGTTCGATCCCACGATCGCCGAGGAGGTGCAGGAATCGGACGGGCATCATCGGGAGATAGGCGACCGCCAGGTCGGGAGCCAGCGGGGAGATGAACGACATGAGGTGGAGGCATTCCTGTGGACCGTGGAAGTGGGGCAGATCGAACGTGACCACCTCGACCTCGTCTCCCAGGAAGTCCCGAAGCTGATCGGCGGCGGCGGGGTTCGTTCGGTAGCCCACGCCCATCACGAGGGTCCGGGTATCCAGCCAGAACATGTCGCCGCACTCGGCGGTGGCCGGCTCGCGCATCCGTCCGCGGATCGGGATCCCGGCCGCCGTGAGGTCCGTCTCGGCGGCGTCGGGCTCGCCGCGACGGCCCGGCTTCCCCGCACGAAGCAGGATCGCACCGAGGTCGGTCATGAGCGTGGGGTCGTAGGCGTAGATCGCGTCCGGATCGCCGGGCGTGGGCGCCTCGCCCACCAGCACCTCCGCGCCCACGTCCTCCAGGCACGCTCGGAGGGCGGCATGCTCCTCGGCGGCTCGGGCGGGGTCGGGGGCCTCCCGCCATCCGTAGGAGCGCCAGTCCCCGAGATCGGCGGACACCGGGGCCCGCACGTACACACGCCGCAGCGAGGCGGTGGCGTCCTGGATCGTCATGCCCTCAGTATCCGCGACGGTCCGGTGTGGCGTCCCCCGCCGCCCTCAGTAGAGCGGACCGCCCGGGCGCCCGAGCCACCGCCACCTGCGGTGCCGGCGGGCGGGCGGGGTCACGACAGGCCTCGCCAGGGGAGGGTCGTTCGCCTCCAGATCGGGCAGGACCACGGGGTCCTCGGCCTGGTCCGAAAGGTCGACCTCCTCCTCGCCGATCCGGGCCCAGCCCTGGAGCGCGGTGACGCTCGGCGGCTCGGCCTCCTCCCCGGCGGTCCCGTCGTTCAGGAGGTCGCGCAGAGCGGTCGGATCTTTCCGCACCCGGTCGATCCAGTCCGGACGGTCGAACCGTTCCGTGACGGTCCGGCGAGCGTTCGTCCGGCCGGGGGCGCACAGATGCACCAACACGGGCCCCAGTGACGCGAGCACGTCGGATCGCTCCACGACCGCCTCCGCCATCTCGGCCTCGGCTGCGTTGAGGATCGGGGACACGAACACGACCTTCGTCCTGGGCGTCACCACCCGGAGCCGGTCCAGCTCCTCCTGGGTCGCCCGTGTTGCGAAGACCACGGCGTCGGGCTGCTCGTCGGCGGCGAGCTGGATCAGCTCACTGGGTCCGGACACCTCACCGGCGATCTCGACACCCTCCCGCTCGAGGACGGCTCGCAGCAAGCCGAGGGGGCCGGGCGAGCCCGCCGGACCCTCAGCCACGATCACTCGGATAGCGCCCATTGCCTTCGATGCCCCTTCCTCGCCCGCCGCAGGTGGACCGTACCGCGGACGAGCGATGGGGGCCAACGGCCGAAAGACTGCTCTCTGCGCACCTTCGGCGCTGCGCCTCCCCGACCAGCTACGCGAGCGCTCGGCCACGCACCAGGACCGCCCCGATGGATCGACCGCCGCCCCCGGGGCAGGTGAAGCTCATCGTCACGGTGCCGTGGAACCGGCCGACGAACCAACGTCCGTCCACGGCTCGACCACGGTCGGTCACCAGCCGCATCCGGGTGGTGGTGGGGGTCGACCTCCCGTCGGCGCAACTCGCCGGCCGGCTGCGGAAGCTGCCCTCGAAGCGTGACCCCTGGTTGACGAGGGGGCCCCAGCTGAACCACCTCGCTGGGCAGGCGCCCACGTCGGCGGCGCACAGCGAGGCGAACGACCAGGTGGTGCGGACCACATCTCCGGGGTGCGGTCGATCGAGTCCTTCGAGGGTCGACAGGTTGACGGCAAGTCGCACCCGTTCCCACACCCGGTAGGGGCCGTCGAGCTGCGCCTCCTCCAGCGGCGGAACAGGCGTCCGCACCTCCACGGCGCTGATGGGGCTGACGCCGTCGGCGCCGATCGCCCGCACCCCGAAGAGGTAGGCGCGATCGATCCAGAGGTCGTGGACCTCATAGCCGGTCGCGGTGGGGTCGATCCTGGCCACCACGGAACCGTCCAGAAGGATCTCGATCGTGTCGACGTCGCCGTCGGGCGTGCGCCACGTGAGCGCGACGCTCGTCTCCACACCTTCACACTCGGGTGCGACGCACATCCGCGAACGGGCGTGCAGATCGTCGGGCGCCGCCGAACGCAGGGCCGCTCCACCTCCCGAGGTGGCGACGACGATCCCCACGCCCGCGGCCACCGCCACCACCACGGCCAACGCCACCAGCCCGGCCCGGGGCCGGCGCCCCTGCTGCAGCGGAACGTCTGGGTCGGGGTCGAGGGTCCCGTGGGGGTGCGCCGGCGTCAGGAACTCGCTGGCGGGATCCGAGAGCCCGGTCGAGGAGCTCGCGTTGGCCCCGGGGGGCGAGGAGGGATCGACGGGCGGGGGAGGAGGACCGGCGTCGGTCACGACGGGCTCACGCCTGGATGGTACCGCGCGCCTCGATGGCCGCGTGTTGCCGAGGAGTCCCAGGACCGTCACCCGCCCGGCTGGGAGGATGACCCCATGGATGCCGCCCAGCTCGATCTGCTGCTCGCCGATGCACCGCTGCTGGCCGACGGGGGGATGGGCACGTCCCTGATCGCGCGTGGGGCGCCGGTCGGCGCGTGCCTGGAGGCGTCGAACGGGGACGACCCTGCGGCCGTGGAGACGGTCCATCGTGGCTTCGTGGCGGCTGGGGCGCACCTCATCCTCACCAATACCTTCGGCGCGAACCGGTTCCGCCTGGGGTCGCACGGGCTGGCGGATCGGATGAACGAGCTCAATCGAGCGGGCGTCGCCCTCGCACGCCGGGCTGGAGCCCGGATCGTGGGTGGTTCGATGGGACCGCTCGGCGTGCGGTTGGCCCCGTACGGACGCGTCGGGGTTGAGGACGCGCAGGATGCCTACGCCGAGCAGGCCGCCGCTCTCATGGGAGCCGGCGCCGACCTCCTGGTGCTCGAGACGCAGACCGATCTGCGTGAGATGGAGCAGGCGATCCTCGGGGCACGCCGTGCGTCGGCCGATACAGCGATCCTCGTGTCGGCCACGTTCACACGTGACGACCGTACTCTCCTCGGCGAGTCCCCGGCGCAGGTGGCGGCCCGCCTGGACCAGCTCGGTGCGGATGTGATCGGCGTGAACTGCGGCGAGGGGCCGGCCCAGGTGCTCCGCGTGATCCGTGCGATGCGACCGTATGCGGGCGGACGCACGCTCATGGCCCGCCCGAACGCCGGCGGCCCGACGGAGGTGGGGGGCCGCTTCGTCTATCCCGCCACGCCGGTGTACGTGGCCGAGCACGCGCTCGCCTGTGTGGCCGAGGGCGCCTCCATCGTGGGTGGGTGCTGCGGCACCGGTCCCGAGCACACGGCGGCCATCGCCGGCGCGTTGCGCTCCGGCGCCGGCGGTGCGCGTGTCGAGGTGGCCGACCTGGGAGGTGCGTTGGACGAGCCCGCCGCCCTGCCCTCCACCACGGCTCGGGCGACAGCCCTGGGTGCTCGCCTCGCGGAGGCCGCGTTCGTGATCGCGGTCGAGGTGGAGCCGCCGCGCTCCTTCAATGCCGCCCGGCTCGTGGCGGCGGCCGGCACCCTGCGCGATGCGGGTGCCGACGTGATCGACGTCGCCGATTCGCCGATGGCGAAGATGCGGATGAGCGCCTGGGCGGCCTGCCGACTGGTGGAGGAGCAGGTAGGAGTGGAGACGGTCCTGCACTTCCCCACGCGCGGCCGGAACCTGCTTCGGCTCCAGGGGGACCTCCTGGGCGCCCATGCGCTGGGCATCCGGAACCTGTTCGTCTGCGTGGGCGACCCGGTCACGATCGGTGAGTACCCCCACGGCTCGAACGACCTCGACGTGACGGCCACCGGGTTGCTGGCGCTGATCAGCGAAGGCTTCAACGCAGGCCGCGACCGCTCCGGCTCCTCGATCGGCGAACCCACCTCGTTCTTCGTCGGCGCCGCCGTCGCACCCTCGTCGCCCGACCTCGAACGCGAGTGTCGCCTGCTGAAGAGGAAGGTGGATGCGGGTGCGCGCTTCCTGCTGTCCCAGCCGCTGTACGAGGTCGCGGAGCTGGGGCGGCTGCGCGACACCTACGAGCGGGTGACCGGCGAGCCGCTGGCCGTGCCGGTGCTGGCAGGCGTGCTGCCGCTCGTGACCGAGCGCCACGCGGCCTTCCTGCACAACGAGGTGCCGGGGATCGTGATCCCGGACGCCGCGCGGGCCCGGCTGGCGTCCGCCGGCGAGGCGGCGACCCGGGTTGGTGTGGCCATGGCCGCCGAGCTGGCCCGCGAGCTCCGCGCCGCCGGCGCCGCCGGGATCTACGTGATGCCGCAGTTCGGCCGCTACGACCTGGCCGCCGAGGTCGTCGAGGCCGCGCGGACCCCGTGAGACGCCCTCGAACCTCAAGGACCCCCGACGGGGTGGCCGATACGGGGGCCATGCGACCCTGTACGCCTCGTCCTGCGCGTTGCCTCGCGGTCGCGTTGCTGGTCGTGACCGTGCTCGCCGTGATGCCGGGCCGAGGGCTGGCGGCCGGCGTCGCCGCGGGCCCCGGCGAGATCCGCCGGCGGATCCAGACCCTGGATGTAGCGATCGGGCGCGTCCAGGCACAGATCCAGCATGGGGCCGGTGCATCGAACCGCGCTACCTGGCTCCTGTTCAAAGCCAGGCGCACGCTCGAGCTTGCCGGCCTGGCACTGCGGGAGGCCCGCCTGTGGAGCACGGCGCCCGACGAGCTGCGCTCGATGTCGACGGGGCCGACGCCGGAGGAGCGAGCCGTGGAGAACGCCCGCATCCGCTACCGCACGCTGACCTCCGGCCGAGGCGTGGGGGGCGCGGTCCGGCGTGCCGACGCGCTGCGCGCGCAGCTGACGCAGCTCCAGCTCGCCCGGACACAGCAGGCGGCGCTGCTGGCGGGGTTCGTCCGTACCACCGCACCGCGCCACCTGGGACAAAACCCGACGCCGTTCCGATGGGCTCGCGCGTTCCTCACGGAGATCGGGGCGCCCGACTGCGCGGAGAACCGGGTGGTGCTGGTGGCCTGGCAGGCGCAGGAGGGCACCACCGCTCGATTCAACCCCCTGGCGACGACCCACGCGATGCCGGGGGCAACCGACTTCAACAGCGTGGGCGTGAAGAACTACCTGTCGGCGGCGCAAGGGCTGGACGCCACCCGTGAGACCCTCGTGGAGGGCGCCGCCTCGTACGGGTACGAGCCGATCCTGACGTCGCTCCGGTCATGCAGCGATGCGGAGGCAACGGCGTGGTACGTGAACGCCTCGGCGTGGTGCCGGGAGTGCGCGGTAGGCGCCTATCTGACCGCCATCCTGCCGGTCGTCCGCGCCGATCTCCGCGCCTACGCGGCACGATGATCGGCGGCCGGCCCCGAGATGCCCGGGTCGGCGAAGCCGCAGATCCCGAAGGTGACGAACCGGACCGCGCTCCGGACCTGGGCCGTCTGACACAATCACTACCGGAGCCATCTCCCAAGAGACGCATCGCCGTGACCGATACCGCCGAGACGACCGCCGACCACCATCACGTCGTGCACCCTGTGGTCGAGGAGCTCCTCGTTCGGATCGACGAGCGTGTCGACCCTGACCGCCGGGGGGCTGTGGCTGCGTTCGCCAGGGCCTATACCCGTCGCCTCGCGGAGGAGGAGCTCGCCGTCATCCCCGTGGAGGAGCTGTTCGGCCAGGTGAAGGGGGCGTTCGACCTCGCCGACGGCCGCGGCTCCGCGCCGCAGGCGGTGCGGGTCTTCAACCCGGAGCTCGCCACCGATGGCTACCAGACCATCGGCACGGTGATCGAGACCAACACCGACGACGCGCCGTTCCTGGTGGACTCGGTGGCGGAGGAGCTCAACGCGCGCAGCCTGTTCACGAGGCGTCTGCTCCACCCGGTGATCGGCGTCGCGCGAGGCGCGGACGGACGGATCGAGCGCATCGTGAGCGCTCGTGAGGCGTCGCGCCGCGAGTCGGTCATGCACTTCGAGGCGGACCGGCGCCTGACGGACGACGAACGAACGGATCTGGCGGCGCGCGTCGGGGTGATCCTCGGCGACGTGCGGCTCGTCGTCCGCGACTTCGAGCCCATGCGCGAGCGGGCTCGTCATATGGCGGACCTCGCGCGAGAGGGAGCGGTGCGCTACTCCCCCGGCGAGGTCGGCGACACGATCGAGTTCATCGAGTGGCTCCTCGCCGACAACTTCGTGCTGCTCGGTTACCGCGAGTACGACCTGATCGACACCCCGAAGGGGCGGGCCCTGGAGGCGGTGGCCGATTCCGGCCTGGGCATCCTGTCCAAGGTCGAGGGCTCGGGTTTCGCCGAGCCCGTGCTGCTGAGCTCGATCGAGCCCGTCCTGCGGCGAAGGATCGAGGACGGCGACCTGTTGATCTACTCGAAGACGAATCGGCCCTCGACGGTGCACCGGCGGGCGCGCATGGACTACATCGGTGTGCGGCGCGTGGCGCCCGACGGATCGCTGATCGGCGAGGCTCGCCTGATCGGCCTGTTCACCTCGAAGGCCTACATGGAACCCGCCTCGAAGACGCCGCTGCTGTCGCGCAAGCTCGAACAGGTCCTCATCGCCGAGGACCTGTTCGAGGGCTCACACGACTACAAGGGCGCCATCTCGTTGTTCGAGTCCTTTCCCAAGGACGAGCTGTTCGCTGCCTCAACCGAGGAGCTGCGTGAGCTGGTGGCGGGACTGCTGCAGGTGCAGAAGCAGCAGGGGATACGGGTGCTGGTGCGCCGGGATCTGTACGGGCGGAGCGTGTCCGTCGTGGTGGGTCTGCCACGCGACCGATTCAACGCGGAGCTGCGGAAGAAGCTGCAGGCACTGTTCCTCGAGCGGTTCGCCGGCACCACGATCGACTATCACCTGTCCCTCGGCGAATCGGAGTTCGCGCAGATCTTCTTCACCGTGCACGTCGAGCAGGGCCAGATCCCGGAGGTGCCGTACGAGGAGCTCGAGGCCGAGGTAGAACGCCTGGCACGAACCTGGGACGACGACCTCGCGAAGGGACTCGGCACGGTCTACGGCGAGGCACACGGCGCCGCCCTGGCTCGCAAGTGGGGCTCGCGGTTCCCCGACTACTACCGCTCCAACACCGATTGGGACCTGATCATCGGCGACGTGACCCGGCTCGAGGCACTGGAAAGCTCGGAGGAGGGCTTCGTGGTCGGGCTCGGCAACGAGCGGGCCGGAGAGCGGCTCACCCGCGTCACGCTGGTGAAGACAGGGGGGAAGATCGACCTCTCCGCCTTCATGCCGATCCTTGAGGCGCTGGGCCTGCGCGTGGTCGAGGAGGTGCCCACGGGCCTCCTCGGCGAGGGCAAGATCTACATCCACGACTTCGGGGTGCTCGACGCCCGGGGCGGGGTCCTGGACCTGGCGGAGTCGGCCGAACGGGTGGCCCACTGCATCGCGGCCGTGTGGCGTGGGCAGACGGAGTCCGACTCGCTGCACCGGTTGGTCGTCAGCGCCGGCCTCACCTGGCAGGAGGTCGCTACCCTCCGCGCGTACCGCAAGTACGGCCAGCGCGTGGCGCCCAGCTTCACCGAGGAGTATCAGAACGATGCGCTGGCCGCGAATCCCACCATCGCCGCCAAGCTGGTCCACCTCTTCGATGCCAAGTTCGACCCGGCGCGTCCGCTCACCGACGAGGAGATCGCCGAGGCTCGTCGCGGCATCCTGTTGGACCTTCGCGACGTCACGTCGCTGGACCAGGATCGCATCGTGCGCAGCTTCCTCGGCACGATCGATGCCACCGTGCGCACCAACGCCTACCTCCCCGACCGGGCGTACCTGAGCTTCAAGATCCGCTCGGCCGACGTCCCCGATATGCCCAAGCCCTTCCCCTTGTACGAGATCTTCGTGTACTCGCCGGCCATGGAGGCCATCCACCTGCGCGGCGGCAAGGTGGCGCGCGGGGGCATCCGCTGGTCGGATCGCAAAGAGGATTACCGCACAGAGGTTCTGGGGCTGATGAAGGCCCAGAAGGTGAAGAATGCCGTCATCGTGCCGGACGGCTCCAAGGGCGGCTTCGTGTTGAAGCGCTCGCCCCTGCTGCCGGAGGATCTCAAAAAGGAGGTGCTGGAGCGCTACGTCACCATGATGCGCGGCATGCTCGATATCACCGACAACCGGGTGGACGGCAAGGTCGTCCACCCGGCGGGCGTCCACGTCCTCGACGACGATGATCCCTATCTGGTCGTGGCGGCCGACAAGGGGACCGCCACGTTCAGCGATACCGCCAACGCCGTCGCCGCCGAGTACGGCTTCTGGCTGGGCGACGCGTTCGCCTCGGGAGGCTCCGCCGGCTACGACCACAAGAAGCTGGCCATCACCGCACGTGGCGCGTGGGAGTCGGTGAAGCGCCACTTCCGCGAGATGGGCATCGATACCCAGACCGAGCCCTTCACCGTGGTGGGGATCGGCGACATGTCCGGCGACGTGTTCGGCAACGGGATGTTGCTCTCACCCATGATCAGGCTGGTGGCGGCCTTCGATCACCGGCACGTGTTCATCGATCCGGACCCGGTGGAGACGGTCGGACTGGAGGAGCGTCGACGACTGTTCTTCGAGCCCGGCTCGTCGTGGGCGGCCTACGACGCGTCCCTGCTCTCTCCTGGGGGTGGCATCTACGACCGCACGGTCAAGAGCATCGCGCTCTCGCCACAGGCGCGGGAGGCCCTTGGGGTCGCGCCCGACGCGCCCTCGGAGATGGCGCCTACCGAGGTGATCCGCGCCATCTTGAAGTCGCCGGTCGATCTCCTGTGGAACGGGGGGATCGGCACCTACGTGAAGCACTCGAAGGAGACCAACGCCGACGTCGGCGATCGCTCGAACGACAACGTGCGGATCAGCGGCGATCAGCTCCGCTGTCGCGTGGTCGGGGAGGGCGGCAACCTCGGGTTCACCCAGCGCGGCCGGATCGAGTTCGCCCGTGGGGGCGGTCGCATCAACACCGATTTCATCGACAACTCGGGTGGAGTGGACTGCAGCGACCACGAGGTGAACCTCAAGATCCTGTTGAACCTGGCCATCTCCCGCGGTGAGTTCACGGCCGAAAATCGCAACGCGTTGCTGGAGGCCTGCGCCGCCGACGTCGTCGAGCACGTGCTCTACACGAACTACCTCCAGGCACAGATCCTGAGCCAGGAGCTCCTCGTGTCGGCGAGCCGCATGGAGTCCTACGAGGATCTGATGCGCCAGCTGGAGGCCGAGGGAGAGCTCGAGCGCGAGGTGGAGTTCCTGCCCAGCACGGAGGAGATGGCGGAACGGCGGGCGGCGGGAGCCACGATGGTGCGGCCCGAGCTGGCCGTCCTGTCGGCGTACGCGAAACGATCGCTCGCCGGAGCGCTGCTGCGGTCGGACCTGCCGGACTCGGAGTACCTGGAGCGGGACATCCGCCGGTACTTCCCGCCCCTGGTGGTGGAGCGCTTCAGCCACCTGCTGCTGGAGCATCCGCTCCGCCGGGAGCTGAACGCCACCATCCTGGTCAACGACGTCGTGAACTCTCAGGGCGTGACCTTCGTGACACGGTTGATGTCGGAGACCGGCGCGCAGGCCGCCGACGTGGTGCGGGCGTTCCGGATCGCGCGCGACGTGACGGGCGCCGTCGGGCGATGGGCGGACGTGGAATCGCTGGACGGCGTGATCGATCCCGTGGTGCAGAACGAGCTCATGACCGGCGTCGACTGGCTGGTGGAGACCACCTCCCGGTGGTGGCTCGTCCAGGAGGCCGGCGCCCGCATCGGCACGACCGTGGAGGACGCGTCCGGCGCGTTCGCGGAGCTCTCCGCCGTGATCGACCGCGTGGGTTCGGACACCTGGCGGGAGGAGCACGAGCAGAGCGTCCTCCGGCTGGTGGCCGAGGGTGTGCCCGAGTCGATCGCGCGGCGCCACGCCTTCCAGAGCGAGCTGGTGCACGGGCCGGACATCATCTCGGTGGCACGGACCAGTATGCGCCCGGTCGCCGACGTCGCCCGCCTGTTCTTCCTGCTGGGTGAGCGGCTGCATATCGACTGGCTCGAGTTCCGGCTGGAGGAGATGCCGGCCACCACGAAGTGGCAACGGTGGGCCGTGCAGTCGATGGAGGATGATGTCTTCCTGGTTCGCCGTCAGCTCGCCGAACGGGTGATCGCCGAGCAGGACGGCACGCCGGTCGAGGAGGCCGTCGACGCGTTCCTCGAGGACCGGGCCGAACGCGTGGCGCGGCTGCAACGGTTCATGAGGGGTCTGGCCGGCGAGGGGGTGACCGACCTCGCGCAGCTCACCGTGTCGCTGCGGCAGATCCGTGCTCTGGTCGGCTGAACGTCAGCCGTAGAACTCGAAGGTCACCCACAGCCAGCCACGTGCGCGTACGACGCCAACGCCGGCATGATCGAACGACCGGGTCAGGATATTCTGGCGGTGATCGGCGCTGCTCATCCACAGATCCCGCACTCGCCTGAGGGTGCCGGCCTTCGCCACGTTCTCGCCCCAGCTGGTGGCGTCGTAGAACGACACGCGCGACGCCAGGTCTGTGGAGTGGAACAGCCGCCGTTGCTCGGCCATCTTCCGGCTGTGGTGGCGCGCGTCGTGGGAGAGGTCCGCGTTGTCCCGCAGGGGCCGCAGATCATGACGCACCCTGATCGCGTTCACCAGGTGCAGCATCTTCCCCCGCAGGTCGGCGGCCTGGACGGGCGACGACACGCCTGCCATCAGCACGACGACGAACAGACCGAGCACGAGTGAGGAGCGTGGTCGGGTCATCTGAGGCCCCCTCTGAGCGATCGATTTCCCGGGATCTCTTCCCATCGGCACCTCGGGTGCCGGACCTTGAGTCATATCTTTTGCGTACCCTGAGGCCGTGCCTGTGATCGATCTCACCGATGTCGCCTATGCCTGGCCGGGCGGATGGAACCTCTTCGAGGGGGTCACCCTCCGCGTGCCCAGCGGGCACCATGCCGCGCTCGTGGGCGCGAACGGGATCGGCAAGACCACCCTGCTGCGGGTGATCGCCGGCGAGGAGACCCCCGTGGGCGGCGTCATCAACCTCGACGGTCGCGCGGGCTACATGCGGCAGTTCGTGGCGAAGCCGGCGGAGCCCACCAGCGTGCGGGACTTCCTGCTGTCCTTCGCGGAGCGCCCCCTCGCCGAGGCAGGGGCTCGGTTGCGGGAGGCCGAGGCGCGTCTCGGGTCGGGAGATGTGGGCGAGCGTGCGCAGTTGGCGTACGCGAACGCGCTGGGCGCATGGGAGGACGCAGGCGGCTACCGGGCGGAGGTGCTCTGGGACACGTGCACGGTCGCGGCGTTCGGGGTCCCCTACGTCGGGGCGGCGGACCGCCCGATCGAGACGTTGTCGGGCGGCGAGCAGAAGCGGCTGGCCCTCGAGCTGCTGTTCCGATCACCGTTCGACGTGCTGCTGCTGGACGAGCCCGACAACTACCTGGATATCGAGGGCAAGACCTGGCTCGAGGAGCAGATACGCGCGAGCGACAAGACGATCCTGTTCGTCAGCCACGACAGAGCGCTCCTGGCCGCCGCCGCCACCCGCGTCGTCACGTTGGAGGGACACGGTGCATGGGTGCACCCCGACGGCTACACGACCTACGCGGAAGCGCGTGAGGCCCGGTTGGAACGCGTCGACGAAGAGCACCGACGGTACGCGGAGCGCCACCGGAAGCTGATCGCCACCATGAAGGAGATGAAGCGCAAGGCTGCCTACAACGACAAGTTCGCCTCGAAGGCCCGGTCGGCGGAGAAGAAGGTGCAGTGGCACGAGGAGCGCGAGTCCCCGCCGGAGAAGGCGGCCGTGCAGCGCGTGAAGATGTCGATCGACGGGGGCCGGACCGGCAAGCTCGCGCTGCGCCTGCGCGGACTGTCCCTACCCGGTCTGCTCGACCCCGTCGACACCGAGATCCTGTTCGGCGAGCGCGTGGGTGTTATCGGTCCCAACGGCACCGGCAAGACGCACTTCCTGCGTCTCCTGGCAGGAGAGGACGTGGCGCACACAGGGGAGTGGACGCTCGGGGCGCGTGTGAGTCCGGGGCTGTTCGCACAGCTGCATCACAGGCCGGAGCTTCGCGGCACGCCGATCCTCGAGGTACTGCAGAAGCGAGGTATGGGCATGAGTGAGGCGATGGGGACGCTCAAGCGCTACGAGCTGGAGCGCGTGAGTCGCAACCCCTTCGAGCTGCTCTCCGGCGGCCAGCAGGCGCGGTTCCAGCTCCTGCTGATGGAGGTGGAGAGCCCGACGATGCTGCTGCTGGACGAGCCCACCGACAACCTCGACGTCCACGCCGCGGAGGCATTGGAAGATGCGCTCAGCAGGTACGAGGGAACGGTCGTCGCGGTCACCCACGATCGGTGGTTCATGCGGCTCATGGATCGCTTCCTGGAGTTCGAGGAGGGTGGCGCGGTCCGGGAATCGCTCGAGCCCCCGTACACATCCACAGGACCCTGACCTTTCGATGAGGTTCCGGATGCGCCCAGGCTGTTCAGGGGCCGGGCGGGATCACCGTGTCCTCCGACACCCGCCGTTCGACCTCCAGGCCGTCGGCATCGGCGGAATCCAGCCGCTCCCCGATCACCTCGTGGCCGCACGTGAAGGTCTGCACCTGGCGGCTGTCGGGCCCCTGTTGGTCGTCGTCGGCCGCATCGAAGGCGATGTTCCGGAGGCGACCCACGCCGCACATCGGGCACCGGTCGGCCTCCGATGTCGTGTGGGAGGTCATCCGACGTGCCCGCCGGGGTGTGCGGAGGCAGGGGCCGGCGGCGCCGGCCTTCTCACTGGCTCGCCATCGGGGGCGCGGGGGAGGGCTCGTGGTCGGGCGCGGGCTCCGGGTCGGGCGCCGGCATGGGCTGGGGTGAGGGTGGGACCGGATCGGGGTCCGGCCCAGGAACGGGGACCGGCGGTGGTGTGGGAACCGGCTGGGGAGCCGGCGCAGGCTGGGGGCTGGGGGGAGCCGGCTCCTGGAGCCGCGGGGGCGCTTCGGGGGCGAGCGTTCCGCTCTGTGCGGTCATGTCGGTCCTTTCGTCGTTCGTCGGTGGGTCACTGAGTTGGTCACTCACCGACCCGAGTGCACCGTGAGCGTGTAGCGGTGGACGGGCTCGTGCTGCCAGCAGCGCTCGTCGCGGTTGTAGGCGGAGAGGCGAGTCTGACACTTGGGCGTGGCACACACACGGTGCTCATCGATGCGGGCCAGGGGCCGGCCCGGGGGCGTGGCCGTGGCGCGCAGCAGGGGCGCCTCGGGCACCTGTTGGCTCTGCGACATGGCTCCTCCCTCGCCTCGGTCGGTCTCGAACGCGCGATACCCGGCGGCGACAGGGGGCAAACCGGTGTGTCAGGGGCGGTTCCGGTTCACCTCGAACCAGACCCGCGTCACCCCATCGTTCGTCACGCCCCACCGGTCGGAAAGGCGGCTCACCAGGTACAGGCCCCATCCCGACTCATCCCGGCTCTGCTCGGTGCGAGGGGAGGGCTCGAAGCCGCCCCCTTGATCGTTGACCTCGACGCGGACCGTCTCACCCGACAGCGTCACCTTCAGCTCGATCGTCTGGGAGGGACCGAGCCCCGCATGCCGCACGCTGTTCGTCACGAGCTCGCTCACCAGCAGTCGGAGATCCTCGAGGGACTGCGGCGAGACCTCCTCGGCCAACAGATCGAGGGCGGTTCGGGCGTCGGGGACGGCGCTCGGCGTCGGGCGCAGCTTCCGGTCGATCACAGGCTCTCCTCGCCGGAGCCGTTGCGGGAGGACTCGAACACCAGGCGCTCCTCTAGCAGGGCCAGGCGGAACACGCGCTGCACCTGCTCGGGCCCTCGAACGAGCACCAGCTCACGTCCCTCCCGCCGCAGGCGGATGTCCGAGGTGACGATCAAGCGCAGGCCTGTCGAGTCCATGAAGCGCAGTCCGGTGAGGTCCAGCCGGATGCAGTCGGGGCCCGCCGGGGCTTGGAGCTCGGCCAATACGTTTCCGAGCTCATCGGCTGTGGAGATGTCCAGCTCGCCTGCCAGCCGGATCGTGGCGATCCCGCCGTCGCTCTCGCGCTGCACGTCCAGGATGCTCACGCGAACACCTGGGCGTTGATGGCCGCGTGAATCGTTGAGCCGGTCACATCGTTCATCGACGGTAGTGTCCGCCCGAGGCGGGTCCGTCTCAAGGATGCCTCTCATGGATGCCTCGCAGGAGGCTGGAGCGGGCGCGCGAAGACCATCGCTGCTGACTACCCAGGTGGCCGCGTTCCTATCCCGCCACGTCTCCCGCCATGTCCCAGATCACTCAGCGGAGCGCAGCGGCAACGTCACGCTCCTGGTGTCCATCTGGATGCCCGGGAAGAGCGCCGCCAGCAGGTCCGCGCGGTGCGAGCGGGCGAACACCTCCTCTTCCTGCGCGGCATTTGTCCCGCCGGACGGTGTCCCCGTGGCGTCGACGGTCACGTGGCCCGCATCCAGGTCCACCCGGAAGACGACCTCCGCTGCGCCGCCGTCGATCGCCCTGGCCAGCAGCTCGGAGAAGGCCAGCTTCAGGTCATCGGGGCTGACGGTCTGTGGAAGATGGCTCGATACCGCGCCCGCGAACATCCGTGCCGTCAGGGCGAGCGCGGGGTCGGCGGGGATGCAGAGCTCGAGCGTTCCGGGGCGATCCTCGCCGGTCACGCGCTCATCACGTCGGCCAGGGCGGGGTACGTCGGCAACGCCTCCTCCAGGCCGGTGAGCGCGAGGAGACGTCGCAGGGGAGAGGTGTCCGGAGCGATCACGACCAAGCGGCCCTCGCGTTCGCGCACGCGCTTCAGGCAGGCCACGAGGATCCCGAGGCCCGTCGAGTCGATGAACCCGACGCCGTGAAGGTCGAGGGCGATCTGCGTGGCGCCGCCCTCGAGGGCGGACAGGACCTCATCACGCAGGCGCGGCGCCGTGTACAGGTCGAGCTCGCCGCTGGCGGCCAACACCGCCCACCCTTCCTCCTGGCGGCTCGCGATCTCGAGTTCGATGACGGTCACCCCTTCATCTGCGCCGGCAACAGCTTCGTGCGCTTCGGTCCGGACGCCGGACCGTCGGGCTGCGGAGCGCGGTTAGTATAGGCGCCCTCGTGATCGAGTCGCTCGGCAGCGTCGTCGTCACCGTTCCGGCCCAGGCTGCCTCCGTCCACGTGCTGCGCGCAGTGGTGGCCAGCGTGGCAGCCCGGCTGGAGCTGTCGATCGACGCCGTTGAGGAGATGCGCATCGCGATCGACGAGGCGGCGGCGCTGCTCCTGCAGCTCGATGGGGCCACCGTCCTGCGTGCCCAGATCTCCGCGGACGCGAGCACCGTGGCCACCCTGCTGTCCACCGACGGCGCTGTCGTCTCGGAGTGGCCACCTCCGGGCGCGGAGAGATCGTGGCCGTGGCGGGTGATCACCGGTCTGTGCGACGAGGCCGCTTTCGAGCGCTCCGTCGACGGACCCGCGATCCTGATGCGCCGAGACCGTGGAGCGGGTGCCGGTGAGTGAGGCCGATGCGTTCGAGCGGCGCACGGATCCGCAGGACGTTCTCGACCTCTTCCGGCGCCTGCCAGATCCGGGCGTGCGCGACGAGCTGACCAAACGCTTTCTCCCCCTCGCCGAGTACCTGGCACGCCGTTTCACCGGCAGGGGGGAGCCCCAGGAGGATCTGGAGCAGGTCGCAGGCCTGGGCCTGGTCCTTGCGATCGACCGATTCGACGTCGAACGGGGTGTGGCCTTCTCCACCTATGCCGCGGCGACGATCATCGGGGAGCTCAAGCGACACTTCCGGGACAAAGGGTGGGCGATCCGGGTACCGCGCTTGGTGCAGGAGCACTCGCTCAGCGTCGGTAGGGCGGCGCAGTCGCTGTGGCAGGAGCTGGGTCGCTCCCCGACCGTGCCGGAGCTTGCCAGGAAGGCCGGCATGTCCGAGGACGAGGTCCTCGAGGCGATCGATGCGTCACAGGCCTACCGCGCCTCCTCGATCGACGCGCCACTGGGTGAGGACGGGGGCACGGCCGCCGACACGCTCGGCGCCCAGGACGAGACCCTGGAGATGTCCGCGGAGTGGGCCACAGTGAGCGACGCGGTGAAGCGTCTGCCGCCCCGCGAGCGACGGATCGTGTTCCTCCGCTTCTTCAGAGGATTGACGCAGACCGAGATCGCGAAGGAGGTGGGCATCTCGCAGATGCATGTCTCCAGGTTGTTGGCGCAGACCCTGGGGCAACTGCGCGACGACATCGGGGAGTCCTGAGGACTGCCTCAGCTCTCCGTGGACTCGCGAGCCCCCATCACTCGATCCGGCGTGCCCGGGTCCGGTCCGTCCGATCGATCCTTGGTGGCGTCGGATTCCGAGACCTCTCGCAGGACCTCGCCGACCGCACGCGGCGACGCATCCGCGACCGCCAGGTCACCGATCGAGATCATGCCGACCAGCTCGGTCCCCTTGCACACCGGGAGCCGGCGGATCTGATGCGTGCCCATGAGCGATCGTGCCTCGGCGAGCGTGGCATCGGGGCTGATCGTGACGGGTTCTCGCGTGAGGATGTCGCCCAGCCGCGTCTCCTGCGGCTGGCGGCGCGCCGCCAGCACTCGCAGCACGAGGTCGCGGTCGGTGACGATGCCCACGAAGCCGTCGTCGCCCACGATCGGGATCGAGCCGACGTCGTAGCTGCCCATCAGGGCTGCACCGTCGAAGGCGTTCATGTCGGGACGCGCGGTCTTCAGATCCGAGGCCATCACATGGCGAACCAACGTGCTCATCCGGGTCTCCTTCTCGAGGACGTGCTCGCCTCGTTCCCGCTGGATGGGTGCCCCAAACGGGCCGGAGGCACAGCCGGGTTTGCCGTCCGGAGCCGGAGGTAGGCATGGCGGATGGGGGAAGCCGGTGTCGGCGGTGGGTCCGACCGCGAATCACCGAAGGAGCGCGTCGACCGTGAGCTGATCGAGCTCCTGAACGAGCTGCGGGTCTCGCTCCCGGGCGTGCAGGTGCTCTTCGCCTTCCTGCTGACGGTGCCCTTCAGCGCCGGGTTCGGCCGACTCACCTCCGGCCAGGCATCGTGGTACTTCGCCACCTTCCTCGCCACGGCGGCGGCCTCGGCGCTGCTGATGGCACCCACCTCCTACCACCGGATCCTGTTCCGCAAGGTCGACAAGGAGCGGATGGTTCGCACCGCCACCAGGTTGGCCATCGCGGGCACGGTGTTGCTGAGCCTCGCCATCGCAGGAGCCGTGTTCGTGGTGGCGGATCTGCTGTACGCGACCGTGGTCGCGGCGTCGATGACGGCGGTCGTCGCCGCCGGGACGGCATGGCTATGGTTCGGTCTCCCCCTGGCGCCGAGCGCATGGGGGATGACCCGCAGGATCCTTCCGCTCCGTCCTGACGGGCCCAGAGTTTCACCCCTTCTGGGCGCGGGTATCTGGACGGCGTGCCCGCGACCCCGCGGGTGGAACACAGCGGAAGGAGGCTCTGATGGCCGGCACCGACGACCGTGTAGAGGGCAAGTGGGACGAGACCAAGGGCAAGGTCAAGGAGGGCGTCGGCGACGCGATCGACGACGAGTCACTGGAGCGCGAGGGCCAGGGCGACCAGGTCGAGGGTAAGAAGGAGCAGGCCGAGGGTCACCTGAAGGAGGCGGCCTCCGACATTCGTGAGGGCGCGAACGAGGCGCTCGACAGCTGACCTCATCTCGAGGCACTGCAGCGACGGTGCGACGGCGGCCTCAGGCCGCCGTCGCTGTCGTTGTGCCTCCCCCCCGGAGCAACCGCAGGACCCGCACCTCGACGGCGGGTTGCAGTGGGGTGAGGGAGGTCCGCCGCGGCAGTGCGATCACCGACCCTTCAGTGAAGCGGTCGATCACCCGGGGGTCGACGTAGGAGGCACGACAGACGGCCGGTGTGTTGCCGAGCTGTGCCGCCACCTCCTTGATGGCCGCCGAGACATCCCTCCGCGCAGCCGTTGCCGAGGTCGGTGGATCACGCCGGGCCAGTGCCACGGCCGCCAGCACCGTGGCGTGCCAGGTCCGGAAGTCCTTCGCGGAGACGTCGCGGCCGGCGATCTCCTTCAAATAGGCATTGATGTCGGTCGACCGCACGTCCCGCCATGCCGAGCCCTCGCGCCATGCGAGGAGCTCATCGCCCCCGCCCTGCCGGGCTTTCATCGCCCGCAGCACGGGAAGGATCTGGGGATCGGAGACCTCGCGCAGCTGCCGCACCCCTGCCTTGGCGACGAAGTCGAACGTCGCCGTGTCTGGGCCGACGCGCACGTGCTCCCGCCACAGCGTCGCGAGCCCGAAGGAGCCGTTCTTCGCCGTGTAATCCTCGGTGCCCACACGGAATAGCCCGCGGTCCAACATCCGAACACCACAGGCGAGCACACGGTCGCGGGATAGGTCGCCCCCCGCCAGATCGGCCCTCACCCTGCGCCGCAGCGCAGGTAGCTGCTCGGCGAAGCTCTCGATCCGCTCGAACTTCCCCCGGTCGCGCCTGCGTCGCCACTCGTCGTGGTAGAGGTACTGCCGTCGGCCGGCCGCGTCGGTGCCTGCCGCCTGCAGGTGCCCCTCCGCAGCCACACAGATCCAGACGTCCGACCAGGCCGGTGGCACCGCCAGCTGCCGGATCCGCGCCAGCACGGCCGCATCACGGACGGTGCGTCCGCGCGGATCCGTGTAGGTGAAACCCCGGCCGTGGCGCCGTCGGGAGATGCCGGGCGCGGTGCTGGATACCCTCCGCAGGCGCGTCACGGCCCGGTTACCGCTTCTTCTTGGATTCGCCGGTCCGAGCTCGCTCCTTGTTCACCGTGCGCGCGGCGATCTCCTCAGCCTTCGCCTCGGAGCGGCCGCGCTCCTCCAGGCCTTCCTTGATGTGTTCGTACTGGCGTTCGCGCTTCTTGGTCCACGATCTCTGGGGCATCCTGCACCACCTCCGGCATCCGGAGGTTCCCGGACCGGTGACGGTCCAAATGAGCACGCGGATCGGAGCTCTCGGCCCCCGTCGGCGACCATCGTTTGCGGCCGCTGCGGCCGGGTATCGCCCGGACACTCGCCCGGTCCGGGGCCGGCACAACGATGAAGGGGGAACCTGAGATGGATGCCGTGCAGCTACTGAAGGACGATCACGACAAGGTGAAGAAGATCCTCGAGGACCTGGACACCACCACGGAGCGAGGGGTGAAGACCCGCGAGGAGCTGTTCACGAAGGTGAAGCGGGAGCTCGAGGTGCACGAGTCCATCGAGGAGGAGATCTTCTACCCGGCGCTGAAGGAGCACCCCAAAGCCAAGGACATCGTGCTGGAGGGCTACGAGGAGCACCACGTCGTGGACCTGTTGATGGGAGAGATCGCCGACCTTCCCTTCGACGACGAGAAGTGGGGCGCCAAGTGCACGGTGATGAAGGAGAACGTGGAGCACCACATCGAAGAGGAGGAGGGCGACATGTTCAAGAAGGCGCGTGACGTCTTCTCGAAGGAGGAGCTCGACGATCTGGGCACTCGCATGCAGGCGCGCAAGGAGGAACTGCTGGCCGGGGCGTAACACGGCCGGTAGCGGGGGCCCTCATGCGACGCGGTGTGGCGCTGGTCGGGCTGTTCCTCCTGGCGGCGTGCGTGGCGCCGGCTCGATCGTTCGACGCGTACGAGGGGAAGGCTGCCGACACGGCGTCCTCGGTGGCCTCCGCGATCGAGACCGCGCGCCTCGCCGTTGACGCGGCGCGGGACGGCCGTGCGACCGCTCCCTATCTCTCAGTGATCCTGGCGGAGACCGAGCAGGGTGCGGAGGGATCCGGCGCCATCTTCGCCACCATCCAGCCGCCCGACGATGCATCTGCGCGTCTGCGCACCGAGCTCCTGGATCTGGTGACCCGTGCCGAGTCCGTGCTGGCAGATCTTCGGATCGCGGTCCGGTGGGGGGAGCTCGATCGGCTGCCCCGGATCGCGCAACCGTTGCAGTTGTTGGGCGAGGAGTTCACACGCTTCGCGGAGGCGCACGGATGAAGCGGCTGATGGAGATCACGCTGGGGATCCTCACGGCGATCGGCGGCTTCGTCGACATCGGTGACCTGGTGGCCAACGCCGAGACGGGCGCGCGGTTCCGGATGCGACTGGCCTGGGCCGTCCTGGTCGGGGTGGTCGGCATCGTGATCTACGCGGAGATGGCCGGGAGGGTGGCGGCGGTCTCGGGGCGACCGGTCTTCGATCTGGTGCGCGAGAGACTGGGCGCACGCGTGGCACTGGCGAACCTGGGGGCGTCGTTCTTCATCAACTTCCTGACGCTGGCCGCGGAGATCGCGGGGGTGGCCCTCGCCCTGGAGCTGGCCACCAGCGTGAACTACCTCCTGTGGATCCCGATCGTCGCGTTCCTGGTGTGGTTCGCGCTGTGGCGCGTGAAATTCGAGACGTTGGAACGCGTCTTCGGGTTGGCGGGTCTGGCGCTGGTGGTCTTCGGCGTGGCGCTGTGGCGCCTGCACCCGGCCGGCCTGCTCGCCAGCGCCATGCACCCGTCACCCACGTCGGGCGAGAGTTGGCCAACCTACCTCTTCTTCGCCGTCGCCCTGTTCGGTGCGGCCATGACACCCTACGAGGTCTTCTTCTTCTCCTCGGGCGCCGTGGAGGAGAAGTGGACGCGGAAGGACCTCATGATCGAGCGCGCCAACGTGCTGATCGGTTTCCCGCTGGGCGGCGCCCTGTCGCTCCTGCTGATGGGGACCACCGCCACCGTGCTGGCGCCGCGTGGGATCTCGGTCGAGCATCTCTCCCAGGTCGCACTGCCCGTGTCGCTGGCGTTGGGCAAGCTCGGCCTGGCCGCGCTGCTGATCGGTGTGTTCGCCGCAACCTTCGGCGCGGCGCTAGAGACCGCGCTCTCGGCCGGCTACACCGTGTCGCAGTACTTCGGGTGGCAGTGGGGCAAGTTCGTGCGGCCGAAGGAGGCCGCGCGGTTCCATCTGGTGGTGCTGGTGTCCATCGTGCTCGGCGGTCTGTTGATGCTGACGACGGTGGACCCGATCAAGGTGACGGAGTACTCCATCGTGCTGGCGGCCGCCGCGCTACCGCTGACGTACTTCCCGATCCTGGTGGTGGCCAACGACCCCGTCTACATGGGCGAGCACGTGAACGGACGGTTCACGAACGCGATCGCCACCGTGTACCTGGCCCTGCTGCTCATCGTGGCGGTGGCGACGATCCCGCTGATGATCGTGACGAAGGCGGGCGCCTGATGGCCGGTCGCACGCTCGACGCGGGGCTCAGCCTGCTCGACCGGCAGATCGTGGACGTGGACGGACGCTTCGCAGGTACCGTCGACGACCTGGAGTTCACCGTCCCCCAGGAAGGGGCGCCGTACGTCAGCGCGATCCTGGCAGGTCCGGGGTCGCTCTCCCGGCGGATCGGCGGCAAGCTCGGCGCGTGGATCGAGTCCGTGCAGGAACGCCTGCATCCGCAGCCCGACCCCGGACCCGCCTCGGTCAGCTGGGGCGTGGTGACGGAGGTCGGCAGCGCGATCCGCCTCTCGGTGTCCAGATCGGCGCTCGAGCTCGATCGGTTCGAGTCGTGGACGCGGGATCATGTGATCGGCCGGATCCCCGGGAGCGGGCATGCGCCTGACTGATCTGCTGGACGCCGATGTCGTGGACCCCGTCGGCCGGATCCTCGGGCACGTGCACGACGTCCGTCTGGTGCAGGAGGGTCCGGTGGTCGGGAGCTCGGACGCCACGTTCCGTGTGGGGGGTCTGGTGATCGGAGGCACCATGGTCGGGGCCCGCCTCGGATTCAGCCGAACAGGTATGCAGGGGCCGTGGCTCCTGAAGCGGCTGTTCGAACGCCTCTACTCCCACGAGCGGTTCGTCCCGTGGACATCGGTCCGCGCGGTGACGGAGGGAGCGATCCACGTGGCGCTGGCCGCCAGCGAGCTTCGACCGCCCGAGGCGTTGCCGTAGCGTGGCTTGGCGATGAAGGTCGTAGGGCGAACGGCTACAGGCGACCGAACAGCGAGATCAGCGCGACCAGGAACAGCACCGCGCCGATGAGTCCGAGTGTGGACAGCACCTCGCCGAGCAGATCGTCGGGTGCCTGGGACCCGGCGATGTCGGGATCGAGGTTGTGGGGAGTGACCTCTTTCATGGCCCGGTCGGTACCCCGCACACAGCCGCGCTAATCCGACGTCGGGTCGTTGGGCGAGGCCCGCGCCGCGTCCCGTGCCGCCGTCAACGCCTCGGCGAAGCCCCGCGGGTCCTGCGGGGTGAGGGTGAGCCCGGGGTGCTTCAGCAGCCCGAGCGTCGCGCGAGTGGGAACGGGCGAGCGGAACAGCACGCAGGCCCCAAGGTCGGTGTTGGTGCAGAACGAGAGACCACGGTCGGCCAGCGAGATGTGCGGTCCGATCGCGCGCAGCGCCGATGCGTAGGGCCCGGTGATGCAGACGCGATCGATGTTCGACAGCTCCGTCGCGAAGCGCCAGAAGCCGAAGCGCACCCTCAGCGAGGTGTCGTCGAAGGTCACCGAGGCCCGGTCGGGCCGCACGCCGAACAGACCGAGCACGCGGGCGTAGCGTGGATCGATCGCGAACTCGCTGCGATGCCTCTCGCTCATGCGCCAAGAGTAGGGCAGGACGCGCGGTCACGTCCGCGGTCCTTCAGGACGCCGGGTCGGCCCCGACCTCCGGCTGAGCGACGGCCGGCCCCGCCGGCGCGGGGTTGCGGATCCCGACGGCATTGACCGCCGCCCCGGTCACCAGCAGGCCGGCGGCCACCAACATGGCCAGGTGGAAGGCATCGGTGGAGGCGTCCTGGGCGGCGAGGCGGACCTCCTGCGAGACATCGCCGGTCGGGTCGTTCAGTGGCGCCACCTGCGACCGGAACGCCTCGGAGCTCACATCGGCGGAGGGAACGGTCCTGCCGATCGCCGAGTAGAAGCTGGACGCGACGGCCACGAAGATGACGGCGTTCACCAGCGGCGAGCCGACGCGCGAGATCGCGTTGTTCACCGCGGACGCCACGCCGGAGTTCGTCGCCGGCACCGAGGTCATCAGCGCTGTGGTGAGCGGCGCCACCATCATGCTGAGCCCGAAGCCGAACACCAGCAGCGAGGGCAGCAGATCCGTGAAGTACGACGCGGGCGGCAAAATCGATGCGCCGGAACCGGTGCCCAGCACCCATGGCTGGCTGTCGGCGGGCAGGCGCGTCAGCCACAGGATGCCGAGTGCCATCACCGCCGGCCCTAGCGCCATGAACAGCCGCGGTCCCCGCTTCGCGGCCAGCTTCCCGAACCGGGTGGACAGCAGCACCAGGAACAGCGTGCCGGGGATGCCGGCGATGCCGGCCGCCTGCTCGTTGTAGCCGAGCGTTCCGATCAGGAAGATCCCCTCGAACGTGAGGCTGACGTACAGCGCGCCGTAGATCACCAGGGTGGAGATGTTGGTGACGGTGAAGTTGCGCGAGAGGAACAGCTTCGGCGGCACCAGGGGATCGCGGCGGTGCGTCATCATGAAGGGCAGGGCGACGGCGGCCAGCACGCCGACCGCCAGGCTGACGAGGACCGTCGGCGAGCCCCATCCGCTCTGCTGACCGCGGATCGTGCCGAACGCCAGGCCGCCCACCGCGAGCGCCACCACCAGCGAGCCCGCCCAGTCGAAGTGACCGGTCGCGCTCTCGTCCCTGGACTCCGGCACGAAGCGGACGGTGGCGACGTAGGCCACGAGCAGGAAGGGCAGGTTGATCAGGAACGCCATGCGCCACGAGATGGTGTTCACCAGCACGCCACCGATGAAGGGCCCGATGATGGTGGTGGCGGCCGACGCCGAGGCCCAGATGCCGAAGGCGCGTCCCTGCTCCTCACCCTCGAAGCTCGCCGTGATGATGGCGAGCGAGCCCGGCACCAGCAGCGCGCCTGCGACGCCCTGCAGGACGCGACAGACGATCAGGAACTCCATGGTGGGCGCCAGGCCGCACAGCAAGGAGGTGGCGGCGAAGGCGATCAGGCCCAGCGCGAACATCCGCTTGCGCCCGAAGTAGTCGTTCAGTGCCCCGGCCAGGACCAGCAGGGCGCTCAGCGTGAGGAAGTACCCGTTGGCCACGTAGGACTGCGCCTCCAGCGTGCCGAACAGGCTCGAGGATAGGTCCCGTCCGATGCGCGGCAGGGCTAGATTCACGACCGAGGTGTCCAGGAAGACGATGCCGGAGCCCAGCACGACCGCGACCATCGTCCACCGCTTCTGCGTCGCCGTCATGCCGGCGTCCCCGACCGACCGATCGCTCACATCCATCCCGAATCCCTTCCTGGACAGCAGGGAGCGTACGCGCTCTCGGAGGATCGGTGGTGTGCTGTGGCCAGGAACCGCGCGCCAGGCTCACACGGTGGCGGCGGTCTTCTGTGGAACGACCTCGTAGACGGCCGTTCGACCGAGCGGCTCGCGGCGCGGGTCGTATCCAGGAGTCCGCTCGCCGTGGTGCTCTGCAGCTGCCGAGAACCAGAGATACCCGAGGATCAGGCCGGTCGTGCCCGCGTGACGCTGAGCCAGACCGAGAGCCAGATACTGAGCGTCACCATGCTTGCCTTCCTTTGAGACGAAGAAGGGTTCCCGGTCTCGGTCAGCTCGGCGGCCTTCGGTCCAAGGCCGCGATCCGCCGGTTCGTGACGGTCACTCTGGCTGGGTTATGCCTCCACGCTGACTCGTTCTTGATGTCAAGCGTGTTCTCCCACGGTTGCGCGACTCTGAAGCACTACTCGCAGCGTCCCTTGCATAGGGACCAGAGCCGTTGTTGCATGCAGCGATGCCAGGATCAGCTCGACCAGCAACGTCCAGATCCACCAAGGGATGCACACCGGGCCACCGGTCCACCGTCTTGATCGGAGATCCTTCACCCCGCGCAGGACCGCATCTGCTTGTACTACCGTGCGTGCTACGTGGACACCGTCACGATCACCGATCGACCCATGACTATCGACGAACTGCTCGACGTCGCGTCGGGCACCCGCGTCGAACTCGACGAAACGGCCCGCTCGACGATCGCCGCGAGCCGGGCAGTGGTCGACCGCATGCTTGCCGGCGACGAGCCGATCTACGGGTTGAACACCGGCGTCGGTCACATGAAGGACACGCGCCTTCCTCCCGAGGAGCTTCGAAGGGCGCAGGTGATGCTGCTGATGACCCATGCGGGTGGGACCGGGTTCCCCCTGCCCGTCGAGACCGTCCGAGCTGCCATGGCAGTCCGGCTCAACGGCATCGCGCGAGGAGGCTCGGGGGCAAGCCCGGGCGTCGCCGACGTCCTCGTCGCGATGCTGAATGGTGGCGTGCACCCTGTCGTGCCCTCTCGGGGGTCGGTGGGCGCAGGCGACCTCGGGCAGCTGGCGAGCGTCGGACAGGTCGCGCTCGGCGCCGGCCGAGCCGAGCACGGCGGGGATATCCTCCCCGGCGGGGAGGCGCTCGCTCGCGCGGGTATCGAGCCGCTGCGGCTCGAACCGAAGGACGGGCTCACATTCATGTCCTCGAACGCCTTCTCGATCGGCGAGGCAGGGCTCGTCCTTGCCCGCGCCCAACGAATCGCCGAGCAGGCCGACGTGTCCGCCGCGCTCTCGCTCGAGGCGACACGGAGTGGTACGTCGATCGTCCAGCCGAGCGTGGGGGAGGCGAAGCCGTTCCCGGGCCAGATCGAATCGTGCGCGACGGTGCTGGCGTCGCTGGAAGGAAGCGACCTCTTGGGGGCCGGCGCAGCCAGGTCGGTGCAGGCGCCCTTGTCCTTCCGCGTCATCCCTCAGGTTCATGGAGCCGTGCGTGAAGCTATCGACGCGGCGTCGCGCGCTGTGAGCATCGAGCTCAACGGACGCGGTGACAACCCGCTCGTCTCGATCGAGCATGACGCCATGGTGCACAACGGCAACTTCCACCCGATCGTGATGGCGATCGCCTTCGACCAGCTGCGGGTCGCGCTGGCCCACGTGGGCCAGCTGAGCGAACGCCGGATGAGTCATCTATGGGACGCCTTCTTCGAAGGAGTCTCTCGTGCCGCGCCGGCAGCCCCTGGACAGCCAGCCTCATCCGCGGCGCCGGGATCGGAACCGCCCGAGCTCTTCGGGTTGCCGCTCCGCTATCCGGCCGCCGCCACCTTCGCGGAGCTGAAGCAGCTGGCGGCGCCCGCAACGCTCGACGTGCCGCCGCTCGATATCGGCGTGGAGGATCATGCGACGAACGCCCCGCTGTCGGTTCGGGCCACTGCTCACGCGCTGGAACTGCTCGAGGAGCTCCTGTCGATCGAGGTTCTGCTCGCCTGCGATGTCCTGGGCACCATGCAGCCGCCGCCGGTGCTCGGCTCTAGGACCGGTGCGGTGTTCGCAGAGTCGCGCGCGGCCATCGAAGCCCTTGAGGGCGATCGATCGCCGGCCGCCATCCAGCGCGCGGTCGCCGTGGCGCTCCGACGGGAGCGATGAACCTCAGCGCGTCTCCGTCGCTCGACGATTGATGTACCCACGATCCGCAAACGCGGCCTTCCTTTCGGCGCTGTTCGGCATGGATCGGTTCGATGTCTTCGTATCGGGGCCGGCGCGATCGGGGTCGAGTTCGCCCAGATATGCCCGCGCTTCGGGGACCAGGTGACGCTCGTCGAGGCAGCGCGGTCGGCCACCTCCTGGGGCTCGAGAGCGGGCCACCGGCGTGTAGCCCACGCGGTCCAAGAGAGAGAAACCGCTGCCATGATCGAGGCCCTCGCCTCAATCCGGCGTCCCATCTTGCCCTCCGCCGGAAGACGTCCCGAGACACATGTGAAGTATGTCTCGAGACGTCACACAGCGCCCTCGGCAGGAATCGAACCTGCGACACCCGGTTTAGGAAACCGGTGCTCTATCCACTGAGCTACGAGGGCGAGGGCGGGCTATGTAGAGAATCGGGTCGAGAACTTGGTTGAAAACCTCCTTCGACGTTGAACACGGTCGAGAACAGCCTATCGAGGCGGAGTTCACAGGACGAGTAGGCCAAACGCGATCGCGCAGCCGGATCGCGGTCGCGCCTGCCTAGCCCTCGCGGGGTGGTGGAGGCGTTCCTAGGCGGCGATCGCGCCGAGAGGTGGCGGGTCGCCTCTGACCCCGCCGCGTGCCCGATAGCTCAGGATGTCTGCAAGGGAATGCTCCCTGCATCCGGTGGCGGAAGGCACTTCGTCGGAGCATCGGGCAGCGTGCCTGTTCACGTGAAGCTACCGCGGTCTCCAGCGAGTCAGAGGGGTCAACGCGGAGGGCGCAACCCAGCCAGAGTGACCGCCACGAGCCTGCGGATCGAGGCCTTGGACGGCAGACTGCCGGCCCCTGCGAGGGCGTGGAGGCAGTAGCTCGCCAGTTCGTCAGGTGCGACATCATCGCGGACATCGCCGGTTTCGACAGCCGCGTTCAGTAACCCTCGGATCATGTCGCGAACCTGGTGCTGCACGTGGGCGAGGTGCTCATCTCGATGAAGGAACGCCGTGACCTCGGCGTCGTGGTGCTCGCGGGACCCCTGAGAGATGACCGCGTAGGCTTCGAGCACCCTTTCCAGTCGCTCACCGGCGTTGCCCGATCGGCCTCGGACCTCGGCGAGATATTCGAGGTGCGTGTTGATCTGACGTTCGTGCCAGGCAACCAGGATCGCTTCGACGTCCGGGAAGTACTTGTACAGCGTTGCACGTCCGATACCGGTGTCCTCGGCGATCCGCGACATGGTCACCGACAGCAGCCCGTGTTCAGCGACCAGCACGGCAGCGGTGTCCAGGATCGCGTCGCGCACTTCGCGGCGGTGGGTCTCGATCGTCTCTGTCCAGAGCTTTGGCACGGCAGAAGTATACGTCACGACTATGGGCGAGACGTGATGGTTTGACAGTGACATACTGTCTTGATACTCTGCCCGCCTGCTCGCAGACGAACGCAAGAGGAGGGACCAACAATGGCTGACCCACTCCGCTCCCCCGAAACCGAAGGGGACACCAACCGGAGTCCCGACCGTGGAGCGGCTCCCGGCGCGCCACGCTGGGTGCTCGTCCTAGGGATCATCATCGCGATCGCCCTGGTCGGGCTGATGGTCTTCCTGCACCTCACCGGCACCCTGGG